>CBAAAS010000151.1:0-6727 GCA_964658855.1 uncultured Mycobacterium sp. | reverse complement strand
GTCTCGCCACCATCGGCCCAATGGCGTCTCGTCGACCAGATAGCCGGACCCGCCGAAGATATGCATGCATTCCGACAGCACTTCTTCGCCGAGACGTGCGGCGGTGACCTTCACGCCCGCAGCCGCCCGCAGGTCGAGTCGTCCCTCGGCGGCGATTCCGTTGAGCCCGTGGCGAAGTAGATCCACGCGGGCCTGCAGGTCCGCCAGCCGTAGCCGCAGTGCCTGATGTTCGAACAGTGTCGAGCCGAACTGCTTGCGCTCGACCATCCTGGCGTGCGTGATGCCGAGGACCCGCTGGCAGCCGCCGGCGACCTGACCGGCGATCGACATCCGCTCGTGCGCCAGCCCCCAGGAGATCGCCGCCAAACCCGTTCCGGGGCGGGCGATCAACGCGTCCGCGGGCACCCAGGTGTCGATGTGTACCGCGGCGGTGTCCAGCGGTCCCGCGCCGACCTTGCGGTAAGGCGCCTGGATGTCGGCCTGCGCGGTCGGCACGGCGATCACCAGCACGTTGCCGTGCCGGCTGGTGTTGTCCTCGTCCACGCCGCGGCCGACCACCATGATGTAGTCCGCCACCGGCGAGAGCGATACGTACTTCTTGATCCCTTTGACTTCGAATCCGTCGCGCACAGAACGGACTTCGGTCTCGACGATCTGCAGGTCGGAGCCGCCTGACTCCTCGGAGGCGCCGATGCACAGCACCGCCTCGCCCCGAATCGCTTGCTCGCAGATGTCCTTGAGGTACTCCGAGCGGGCGAAGCGTCGCAGGATGGCGATGGCTGAGTCGTGCAGGCTGACGCCCACGCCGATGCCCCCCGAGCCGAGCTTCCCCAACGCGAACGCCAGCGCGACGAGCTTGGGCACGTCGGGGTGCTGGCCGTTACGCCACTTCTGCGCGAACACCCCGCGCTCACCCAGGTGCTCGATCAGCTTGCGTGGAAAGCGTTCGCTGGCTTCGGCTTCCGCGGTCCACTTGGCGACGTCGTCGTTGAAGACCTCGCCGAGCAACGCCCGGTACTCGGCGATGCTCAGGTCATCGCTCATGTGGTCACCGCCGCCAGGTTCCGTCTGACTTCCAGTCGCCGCAGCTTGCCCGACGAGGTGCGCGGCAGCGAACCCGGCCGGACGAACACCACGTTGGCCGGCACGATGCCGCACTCGGATGCCACCTTGGCGACCAGTTCGCTGCGGGCGCCGGCTTCGTCGGGGCCGCGGAACTCGGCGGTGATCACCAGACCGGGGCGGGTCGCGTCGTCGTTGGTACCGACGGCCACCACCGCACCCTCACGTACACCGCGGATCTCGGCGGCGACCCGCTCGATCTCGGCGGGGAAGATGTTGCGGCCGGCGACGGTGATGATCTCCTTGACCCGCCCGCAGACCACCAGTCCCTCGTCAGTCAGGTAGCCCAGATCACCCGTCGGGAACCACGAACCGGGCTCGAATGGCGCATCGCCGAGATAACCGGACATCATCGAAGTGCCGCGGATCTCGATCTCGCCGACATCGCGGCCCGGCACCTCGGCCAGCTGCTCGGAGGCCGGATTGACCCGGATCTCCATGCCGGGAATTGCGTCGCCCAACATCGCGTGCCGCTGCGGCTCGGAATCGGCTGTGCCCGAAGGTATCTCGTCGTAGACCAGTCCCCTGCCCGGCGCGGGGATCGTCACGGCGCAGGTGGATTCGGCCAGCCCGTAGGACGGCGCCAGCGCGCCGGGGTCGAAGCCGAAGGGGCGCAACGCATTAGCGAACCGCTCCATTCCGGCGCAGTCGACCGGCTCGCCGCCGTTGATGGTGAACCGCACCCGTCCGAGGTCGACATCTGAAACCAGCCGGGCGTACTTGCCGATCATGCTGTAGGCCATGTTCGGCGCAGCGGTCAGCGTGGCCCCGCTTTCGCTGAGCCAGCGCAGCCACCGGAACGGCGACGCGGTGAACGCCGAGGTGGGGGCCAGCCAAACCGGCGTCCCCCCCAGGGCGCCGCTGAGCAGAAACGTCAGCCCCATGTCGTGGTAGAGCGGCAGCCAGGTGCACCCCCCGTCGACGCCCGGGTCGACACCGATGCACGTCAGCAGCGCGTTGACGTTGTTCAGCACCGCCTCGGCGGACAGCTGAGCGGTGCGGGGAGTTCCGGTAGAGCCCGCGGTGCCCTGCAGGATCGCCGGTGTGCCGGCGTCCGGCTCGACCGGCGTGAAGCTGGTCGACAGCTCGTGCGCGACGGTCGTCAGGTCAAGCACCGTCGGAACCGCATCGTGGCCGCTCAGCAGGGCGAGCTCGTCGCCGTGGCTGAACACCGTCCGCACGCCGAGCCCGGTGAACCGGGTCAGCGTCGCCTGCGCCCATTGCTGCGGGTCGGCGCCGCGAACCGGGCCGGGCAGAATCGACAGGCTCCGGCCGGCCAGCCAGGTGGCGTGGACGGCCGAAACGAAGTCGGCAGTCGGCTCGCCGACCAGACCGACAGCACCGGACTGTGACTGGTCGAGGATCCGCGTGGCGATGCCTTCGGCGCGGGCGTGAACCTGCGACCAGGGTCGCCGCGTCCACGCGTCGGAGGCCTTGTCGAAGACCACCAGGTCGTGAGCTGAGGTGCGCATCGCCCCGGAAAGGGCGGTGGCCAGCACGCTCACTGGCCGACCGGGACCTTTGCCCGGATCACGTTCTCGAGGTCGCTGACGGTGTCGCAGCCCAGCAGCTCCTGCTCGTTCACCACGACGCCGAGCTTGTCTTCGATCGCGACCATGCCCACCGCGAACGCCACCGAGTCCAGGCCCACGTCGTCGACCAGCCGAGAGTCCGGGGTCACGCGGCTGACGTCGATGTTCAGGTCATCGCGCAGGATCTCGGTCAGAGCAGCGCTTACCGAGTCCGGGCGCGACAAATCGGAGGTCATGGGCCGTCACAGTACCGGGCGGCCGCGGTGGGCAGGGATCTACGTTTTGGGCGCCAACGCGCTCGCCGCGTCGGCGGTCCCGTCGCCGTCGGTATCGGTGAGCTTGACGTCCCACCGGCCGTCGCCGTCGGTGTCGACGTAGCCGGTCAGGCCATCGGCGCCGGAGGTGATCGCGCGATCGGCCAAGCCGTCGCCGTCACTGTCGAGGAACCGGACATCGTCGGTGCCGAGGTCGGGCCCGAACTCCGCCAGCGGCTTATCGGTGTGATCGACGCCGTCGAGGCCGAACCAGCGCAGGCCGGTCGGCGGTCGAGGCGGCCGTTCGGCGGCGATCGCCCAGGTCCCGGTTCCGTCGTCGGTGAAATAGCGTTCACCGGTCCCGCTCACATCCCCGACATCGATGACGGCGTGCTCGGCGATGCCGTCGCCGTCCAGGTCGGCCAGCGCGTCGTCGGCCAGGCCGTCGCCGTCGAAATCCAGGCCGACCGCGTCGAGCCGACCGTCGCCGTCGAGGTCGAGATCCGGGCCGCGCTCCCACATGTTGGCTGCGCCGTCACCGGCGCTCAGGCAGTACTCCATGTCCATGGGACGCAGCGTCGCGGCTAGGAGTTCCCCCGCGTTTCCCACCAGGTCTTCAGCTCGGCCACCGCCTCCTCGTGGGTCAGCGGGCCGCGGTCCAGCCGCAGCTCCTTGAGATGGCGCCACGCCTCCCCCACCTGCGGGCCCGCCGGAATGCCGAGCAACTTCATGATCTCGTTGCCGTCGAGGTCAGGGCGCACCCGTTGCAAGTCTTCCTTGGCCGCCAGTTCGGCGATCCGCGTCTCCAGGTCGTCGTAGTTGGCCTGCAGCCCTGCCGCCCGTCGCTTGTTCCGGGTGGTGCAGTCGGCACGCACCAGCTTGTGCAGCCGCGGCAGCAGCGGGCCCGCGTCGGTGACGTAGCGCCGCACCGCCGAATCGGTCCACTTGCCGCCGCCGTAGCCGTGGAACCGCAGGTGCAGGTACACCAGCTGCGAGACGTCGTCGATGATCTGCTTCGAATACTTCAAGGCGCGAAGGCGTTTTCGGGTCATCTTGGCGCCGACGACCTCGTGATGGTGGAAGCTGACCCCGCCGTCGGATTCGTGCTTGCGAGTCGCCGGCTTGCCGATGTCGTGCAGCAGCGCCGCCCAGCGCAGAACCAGATCGGGCCCGTCGTCCTCCAGCGCGATCGCTTGGCGCAGCACGGTCAGCGAATGCTCGTAGACGTCTTTGTGCTGGTGGTGTTCGTCGATGGCCATCCGCATTGCGCCGACGTCGGGCAGCACCACGTCGCCCATCCCGGTTTGCACCATCAGGTCGATGCCGGCGACCGGGTCGGCGCCGAGCAGCAACTTGTCCAGCTCCGCCGCCACCCGCTCCACGGTGATCCGCCCGAGCTGCGGGGCCATGTGGAGGATGGCCTCCAGCACCCGCGGCGCCACGCTGAAACCGAGTTGCGAGACGAACCGGGCGGCACGCAACATCCGCAGCGGATCGTCGCCGAACGACACCGACGGCTGCGCCGGGGTGTCCAGCACACCGGCCCGCAATGCCGCCAAACCGTTGAGGGGATCGACGAATTCGGCCGCGCCGGCCGCCGTGACGCGCACCGCCATCGCGTTCACGGTGAAATCGCGGCGGACCAGGTCATCGTCCAGGGTGTCGCCGAAGCGAACCTCCGGGTTGCGCGACACCCCGTCGTAGCGGTCGGCCCGAAACGTGGTGAACTCCAGGCGGTGACCACTCTTCTCGGCACCGATGGTGCCGAAGTCGATGCCGGTGTCCCACAGCGCGTCGGCCCACGGCCGCAGCAACTTCTGCATCTGCTGGGGGCGCGCGTCGGTGGCGAAGTCCAGATCGGTGCTCAACCGCTGCAGCACGGCGTCGCGCACCGAACCGCCGACCAGATACAGCTCGTGCCCGGCGTCGGCAAACAGGGCTCCGAGCTCGCGCAGGACGTCGGCATGGCTGTTCAACGCGACCGCGGCAGCGGCCAACAGCTCCGCGTCGTCAGAGGCTTCGGACACGCGGAAAGCCTAATCGTGTCTCGGACGAGTCACGACCGGCGAGTGTGCCCAGGGCGTCTGAGCACGCCAGCTACTATCGCTTGGGTGTCCGACGGCGAAAATCCGCAACCGCGTCGGCGCCGGGGGAGGCGCCGCGGTCGGCGCTCGGCAGGGTCAGGCGAAGCCAAGTCCAGCAACGCGCCGACGGCTGACGCCACCCCTTCGGACGCCGCGAAGTCGGGGCAGGCTCGCCCGGGGCGCCGCGGACCCGAACGGCTGCGCACGGTGCACGAGACGTCGGCCGGCGGATTGGTCATCGACAACATCGACCGCCCGCGCGAAGAACAGGTCGCCGCGCTGATCGGCCGGGTGGACCGGCGTGGGCGGATGTTGTGGTCGTTGCCCAAGGGCCACATCGAACTCGGCGAGACGGCCGAGCAGACCGCGATCCGCGAAGTAGCCGAGGAGACCGGGATTCAAGGCAGCGTGCTGGCGGCACTTGGCCGCATCGACTACTGGTTCGTCACCGACGGCCGGCGCGTGCACAAGACCGTCCATCATTATCTGATGCGGTTCTCGGGCGGCGAGCTGTCCGACGAGGACGTCGAGGTCGCCGAGGTGGCGTGGGTGCCGATCCCCGAGCTGCCCTCCCGGCTGGCCTACGCCGACGAGCGCAAGCTCGCCGAAGTGGCCGACGAGCTGATCGACAAGCTGCAGAGCGACGGCCCGGCCGCGCTTCCGCCACTACCACCCAGCACACCGCGGCGACGGCCGCAGACCCACTCGCGCACCCGCATCCGCCGGGCCGACGAGCCCGTCCGAGGCCGGAAGAACGGCAGCGGACCGAGGCCCTGAGGGGCTGGGCCGCCGACAACGATGCAGAGCCATTCGAGGTGGGGCCAACACCCGCCGGCGGGGAACGACCGCGGTTCGACGGCGCCGCGGCTCCGGCGGTGCGCCCTGTCGCGTCTGCTGGCAGTGGTCGGCATCCTGGCCGGCCTGAGCGTCGCCGTGATTCCGACCGCGGCCGCGGGTGAGCCCGGCGCCACGCCGTTCGTCCAGGTCCGCATCGACCAGGTCACCCCGCAGGTCGCCACCACCACCAGCGAGCCGGTGGTAACCGTCGCCGGAACCGTGACCAACATCGGCGACCGACCGGTCCACGACGTGATGCTGCGCCTGGAACACGCCGCGTCGGTGCCGGCCTCGATCGGGCTGCGAACCAACCTCGATGGCGACACCGACCAATACGAGCCCGCAATGGAGTTCGCGACGATTTCGCCCCTGTTGCAGCGCGGCCAGAAGACGACATTCAAACTGTCGGCCCCGATGCGCTCGGTGGACAAGCACTCGCTGGACATCACCGCGCCCGGGGTATATCCGCTGCTGGTCAACGTCAACGGGACACCCGACTACGGCGCACCAGCGCGGCTGGACAACGCCCGGTTCCTGCTGCCCGTGCTCGGCGTGCCGCCGGATCCGCTGGACACCGCCGGCGGCGCGGCGGGTGGGCTGGACACCGTGATCGCGCCCGACACCTCCAAACCCGTGCCGGTCACCATGCTGTGGCCGCTGGCCGACCGGCCCCGGCTGGCTCCCGGTGTTCCCGGCGGCACGATTCCGGTGCGCCTGATGGACGACGAGCTGGCCACGTCGCTGGCCGCCGGCGGCCGGCTGGACGTGCTTGCCGAGTCCCTGCCGCGGATCGAGTCGCGCTGGGCAAAGCTGAATCCGCCGCCCACCCGCAAGATCCCGGTGCTCATCGGCGGCGGGGGCGAGAAGAAAACATTGAAGATGGTCGCCCAGCACGCTG
>CBAAAS010000150.1:0-6737 GCA_964658855.1 uncultured Mycobacterium sp. | reverse complement strand
GCCGAGCCTGAAAATAGCCTGTGAGCTGCATGAATCGTGAGCACACCGATGGCCCCCGAGCCGGCCGGCCGGGGTGAACGGTCGGTGGCCCAGATTAAAAATCTGGGCATCCAAAATGCCGGACACGGCCAGGGGCATATCGGCGGCGTTTATGTGCGAGAAGATTCTTTCCTCGCCACCGCGAATCCCGGCCGACGCCGCTACCCCTTCAATCGGCGTTTCCGCACGTCGGGGGATGTGTCCGGCGGCCGGCAACGGGCCTGTGGCGGGCGACACCGTGTCCGATTCTGGACCCATCGCGGACTCGTCCGGCATAGTTAGTCCTACAGTTTCGTCACAAGCCACGGTTACCCACTTCGCGTTTCCGCGGAGTTCGCACCTGAGGAGACATCCCATGTCATTCGTGACCACCCAACCCGAGGCACTGAGCTCGGCGGCAACGGCCCTCGGCGGCATCGGTTCGTCGTTCAGTGCCCAGAACGCTGCCGCTGCCGCGCCGACCACCGGGGTAGTGCCCGCCGCGGCCGACGAGGTGTCGGCTCTGACCGCCGCGCAGTTCGCCGCGCACGCACAGCTGTACCAGGCCGTCGCCGCGCAAGCCGCAGCCATCCACGAGCAGTTCGTGAACACGCTCGGTACCAGCGCAGGGTCCTACGCCGCTACCGAAGCCGCCAACGCCGCAACCGCTGGCTAATCACGACTATCTATCGGCCGGGCACCCTTACGGTGTCCGGCCGATAGTTTTTTGACAGGAAGACAAGTGCCGCAAGCTTTGACCACGGTGAGCGAAGCCGAACGTCTGATGCAGGCCGGTAATTTCGAGTCGGCAGCGCAGATCCTCGAGGGCGTGGTCGCGGAGAGCCCCACTCTCGAAGCGCTGTACCTGCTGGCGACGTCGCATCTGGAACTCGGGCACAACGACAGCGCGTTCCGCTATGCCACGGCAGCGGTGGAGAAGGATCCGTCATCGGCGCCGGCCCATGACCTGCTGGGGAAAGCGAATCTTGCACTAGGGCAACTGGATTCGGCCTTATCGGAGTACATCACTTTGGCAGCGCTCTGCCGCGAACAGCAGCAGGCGCCACCCGCGCAGTTCTCCATCCCGGCGCACTTTGCGCTGCACAACATCGAACAACTCGAGCACATCCTGGCCGCAAAGGGTGAGAGCGCCGGGGCCATGACCGAGGAGCTCGAGCTTCTTCGTCGCGGCCTTACGAACGTCATCGATGAGGCAGACGGCGAAGCGCCCTGGGTTTCCATTCCCGGGACGGGCAATCAACTCCTTGCCGACCCGCCGTATGTCCGCGTCGAGGAAGAGCGGCTACCGCGCTACGTGAACGCTGCCGTCGACTACGAACCCATCCAGCAGCGCGTCCTGGCCGGCGAGAAGGTTCAGGTGATCGACGACTTCCTGACACCGGAGGCACTGGAACAGATTCGAAAGTTCTGCTCGGAATCCACTGTTTGGCGCCACCCGTACAAATTCGGGTACGTCGGCGCGTTTGCTCAAGACGGGTTCGCCAGCACGTCGCTGTTCGCCATCGCCGAGGAGTTCATCGCGGCACTCGGTGACGCCTTTGACGGTTACCAGTTCGCGGCTTGGTGGGGATTTGTTTACAACGCCAACCTGCCGGGGACCGACATTCACGGTGATGATGCCGACTTCTCATTGAATCTCTGGATCACTCCCGATTCGGCGAACCTCGATCCGGAGTCGGGGGGCCTGGTGATCTGGGACGCGACTGCGCCGACTGACTGGAGTTTCGACGAGTACAACTCCGGCGGCGACCGGGTGCGGAAATACCTCGACGAGCACGACGCTGAGTCACAGGTCATTCCGCATCGCGCGAACCGGGCCGTGTTGTTTGAAGGCCACTTGTTTCACCGCACCGACGAGTTCACCTTCGCGCCGGGTTTCGAAAATCGGCGTCGCAGTCTGACCTTCTTGTTTCGTCGCAACAAGGGGTAACCGGCACCCGGCCGATATTCTGTTGCCCGCGTAGGCTTCACGGCGTGCAGAGTGCGACAGCCGCCCTGAGCGAAGCCCAGCATCTGGTCCAGGCCGGCAGTTTTGCGGCAGCGGTGGAGGTCCTCGAGGACGTCGTCGATCGCGAGCCCACTCTTGGCGTGCAGTATCTGCTCGCGGTGGCGTGCCTGGAACTCGGAGAAGACGACAAAGCACTTCGATACGCCTCGGCCGCGGTAGAAAGCGACTCCTCTTCGGCGCCGGCCAGAGATCTCCTTGCGAAGGTTCACCTGGCGTTGGGTGACTACGTCGCCGCGTTGTCAGACTTCGAAACTGTCGCCGTCCTCGCTCGCGAGCAGCGCCAGGCGCCGCCGAATGAGTTTTCGATTCCCGCGCATTTTGCCTTGCACAACCTCGAACAGCTCGATCACATTCTCACCAGCAATCGCGATGGGCACGCGCTCCCGGGTGCGTTCAACGGCGGACTTGCGGACCTACGCCGCGGGCTGACGGACGTCATCGACGGCGCGAACGGCGAAGCGCCGTGGATATCGGTCAACGCCAGCAATAGTCACCTGCTTGCCGATCCGCCGTTCGTGAAGGTTCCAGAGAAGAGGCTGCCGCGATACTTGAATCCGGGCGTCGACTACGGATCGATCCAACAGGCCGTCGTGGCCGGCCAGAATGTGCAGGTCATCGATGACTTCTTGACCCCGGAGGCGCTAGAACAGCTGCGAAAGTTCTGCCTGGAATCCACCGTCTGGCGGTTTCCGTATCAGTTCGGTTATGTCGGCGCCTTTTCCCGGGACGGATTCTCCAGCGTCTCGCTGTTCGCTATCGCAGAAGAGTTTTCGGCAGCGCTGGGAGAGGCATTTGCCGGTTATCAGTTGGCGGAATGGTGGGCATTCGTATACGACGCCAAACTGCCGGGAACTGACATCCACGGTGACGACGCCGACTTCTCGCTGAACCTTTGGATCACCCCCGACTCTGCGAACCTCGACCCGAGCGGCGGCGGACTCGTCATGTGGGATAGGAAGGCGCCGAGCGACTGGAGCTACGGCGACTACAACTCCGGGGGAGAGCGGGTCAGACAGTTCCTCGAGGATGAGCACGCTGAATCACAGGTCATCCCCTACCGGGCGAACCGGGCGGTCCTGTTCGAGGGACGTCTCTTTCACAAGACCGACGACTTCACCTTCGCCCCCGGATTCGCCAATCGGCGACGCAGTGTGACGATTCTGTTCCGGCGCAGGACGCGGTAGTTCGCGGGCCTCGCGGCCGACCTTGTGTAACCCGGGGCGCTATAGACCACGGACAGGCAAAATCATCAGCAAAGCCACGCTCTTCGACAGGCAGGCTATAAGTGACGGCACACGGCGACGCTGCCGCTCCGCGCCCGTTGCGGCTTGTGCCCGGGGACGGCTATCCGGACTGGGAGGCGGTCTATCAGGACAACGCCACCTGGGTCTATCGCACCATCTATGCGCGAGTGGGCAACCGGGCCGACGCCGAAGATCTCACCGCCGAGGTCTTTCTAGCCGCGTTGCGGCCGCTGCGATTGACGGCCAGCGTCGGTGAGGTTCGCGGTTACCTGCGGGCCACCGCGCGGACCGTGTTGGCCGCGCACTGGCGCGAGACCCTGGGGCGAGAGATCACCTCGATCGACGATATCGAACAGCCGCCCGAGAGCGAGCAGGCGATCAGCACTGCCCCGCAACGCGTGGCCGGTGTGCTCGGTCAGTTGCCGGACAATTACCGACGGATCCTGGAACTGCGTTTCCTGCAAGGGCGTTCGATCAAAGAGTCGGCCGCCGAACTAGGGGTTAGTGTCGCCAATGCGAAGGTGCTTCAGCATCGCGCGCTGCGGCTAGCCGCGCAGGTCAACGAAGAGGGCGGATCATGAACACGCGTTCGTTGCGCAGGTACATCGACGACCTGCTGCGTGGCCGGCACCCAAAGCCCTTCCGCCCCGACGACTTCGAGGCCGCGCAGATTCGGACGGCCATCGATCTGCAAGCATCGCGGCAGGGCAGTGATACTCCGAGTGAAGAGTTTCTAGCCGATCTGCACCGGCGGATTGCGGCGCAACAGGACCGCGTCGGACCGTCGACGCCAAAGTTGAACGCGACCCGCCGAACCGTCATCGTCGGCACATCGGCCGCGGCGGCCGCCGCGGTTGCAGCGGTATCCATCGACCGTGCGCTGATCGATGGCAGTCAGGTCGCGGACGGCGGCCGGGAGCTCGCGCCGAACAGCGGGCGCTGGATGCGGGTGGCGGCCAGTGCCGAGGTGACCGATGGAGGCATGCGGCCCTTCGATGTCGGCTCCGTCATCGGGTTCGTTCGTCGGGTGAACGGCAAACCCGAAGCAGTGTCGGGGGTGTGCACCCATCAGGGCTGCCGACTGTGGTTCGACGCACCCGACGATCGACTGCGCTGCCCGTGCCACTCGACGTCGTTCGCACCCGCCGGCCAGGTGTTGACCCATCAGTTGCCGATCGCTCCGAAGCCGTTGCCTACCTTGATGGTTCGCGAACAAGGCGGCGCCATCGAGGTGTTCGTCCCGGCGCCCCGGAACGAACCTGCCTGACGGTTTGTAACCCGCTGTCCTATCTCTTGGCGAGGCGAACTTTCCCGCCGACGATGGAGGTACATGGTTATGCGCGGACGACTTTGGGGCGCGCGCGTTTTGCTTTTGGTGTTGGCGGCGGCCGGATGCTCGTCACCGCCGTCGGTGCAGGCGCCGTCGGTGACCTTCGGATCGATGGCGACGACACCCGGCATGCCGTCGATGCCGAATATGCCTGCCGACACTGCTGTTTCGACGGCGGCACCAGCGGCTCCGGTGGCCGGGAACGCGGTCAACATCGACAACTTCGCGTTCGCCCCGGCGACGCTGACCGTCGCCGCCGGCAGCACAGTCACCTGGACCAACAAAGACGAGGAGCCGCACACCGTCGTCGCCAACGACGGTTCGTTCCACTCACCTGGAATGGGTTCGCAGGCAACGTTTTCCTTCACTTTTCCGAAAGCGGGGACGTTCGACTATGTGTGCTCTGTCCACCCGTTCATGCACGCCACCGTAGTGGTGACGCCATGACCGACGACCATCCGCACCCGATGAATCGACGCCAGCTGATCCGGCACAGCGCATGGTTCGGCGCGGCCGTCGGCCTGGCGGTAGTGGGTGGCGAGGTCGTCTCCCACGTCGCCGGCACCGCGGACGCCGCGCGCATTCAGGGCCGGCCTACTTTGAGATTCGCTCAAGTCAGCGACAGTCACATCGGCTTTCTGGGTAAAGCCAATTCGAATGTCGCGGGCTCGTTCACGCAGGCGATCGATCAGATCAACAACCTCGGGTACACACCGGATTTCGTCATTCACACCGGGGACCTCACCCACCTGGCCACGCCCGCTCAGTTCGATCAGGTCAAGCAGATGATGACCGGGTTGCACACGCAGCACGTGTTCACCGTTCCGGGTGAGCATGACTCGATCGACGATGCGGGACAGAAGTACCGAAGTGCGTTCGGTGCCGGAACCCGCGGTGACGGTTGGTACAGCTTCGACATCGCCGGTGTGCATGTGATTGCGTTGGTGAACACGCTGAACCTGAAAAAGCTTGGGCACCTTGGCGTTGAGCAGTTGGACTTCGTCGCCAAGGATGTTGCGGCGCTGCCAGGTGACACACCTATCGTCGTGTTCAGTCATATTCCGCTGTTCGCCATGTATCCGGATTGGGGTTGGGGCACCGACGATGCCGCCCAGGTTCTCAGTTACCTGCGCCGGTTCTCCTCGGTTACCTGCCTCAACGGCCATGTGCATCAGGTGTTTTCCAAGGTCGAAGGAAACGTGACGTTCCACAGCGGGACGACCACCGCCTACCCGCTGCCGCATCCCGGGGACGGTCCGGCTCCCATGCCGGTCACCCTGCCAGCCGGCAAGTTGCACGACGCACTCGGCATCCGCGAGGTCAGCTACAACCGAGGCCAGAGCGCCCTTGCGCTGAAAGAGCGGACACTGCAATGAACGTGACCAGAATTGCTCTGGCAGCGGCGGTAGCTGTCAGCGGCGTGAGCCACGCGTACCTCTACGTCCATGGCTACCATCACATTCCGCTGATCGGCACAGCGTTCCTGGTCCAAGCCGGCATTTCGTTCGCTCTCGCGCTGCTGATCCTGATCGGTGGCCCGTCGTGGCTTCGATGGGCCGCGGCCGCGTTGTCCGGTGGCGCACTGATCGCTTTCGCGTTGTCGCGCACCGTCGGGCTCTTCGGCTTTTCCGAAACGGGATGGCAGCCGTCTCCGCACGCCGCGATCAGCGTGGCCGCCGAGTTGGCGGCCGTCGGACTGTGGGCGGCGTATGTGCTCGGTGGTCGACGGCAGCGGGCCTGATCGCGATTGAATCCGTCGCGAGCTAGGTCGATCCGCCCATTTGTGTCAGACCCCCACGGCATAATCGAATGTATGTTCGAGACAGCTCCTGACGTGACGGACCGGTTGCGTGCGGCCGCGCGGGCGGAGAATCGCGCAGCGGGTGAGCGGCTGGCCGTCATCGGTGAGCTCGATCTGTCGTGGTTGCGACGCTTCGGCGAGCGCGAGACCTGGTGCACCGACACCCAGGAGGCGATCACCGCCGAGATCGCGGCGGCGTTGACGATCACCCAAGGGCTGGCGACGAGTTATCTGGAGTACTCCCGGGCGATGCGGCTACGGCTGCGCGGGTGGGCGAGGTGCTGCGGGCCGGCGACATCGACTACCGGACATTTC
>CBAAAS010000149.1:0-6790 GCA_964658855.1 uncultured Mycobacterium sp. | reverse complement strand
CAATCGCCGCCGCGTACATCATCCGCCATGCGCCCACGTCCGGGTTCGCGTAAAGAATGCCGAAGCCCAACGCGGTGCCGAAGAACGCCCCGACGGCCTGGAACGCGAAGGCGCTCAACACGAGTCGGCCTCGCATTGACGTGGCGATGCTCTCCGAGATCACCATGTGCGCGGTCGGATAGTCACAGCCCAGCGCGATTCCGGCTCCGAACAGACAGATAACCAGCGTGATGAAGTTGGGAGCGAAGGTCAGCGCCACAAGGAACACCGCGAAGATGATCATCTCGATGATGAACATCTTCTTGCGCCCGTAGCTGTCGGCAAGGCCGCCGAGGGCTGTGGCGCCGATCAGGATGCCCGCCAGCGAGGCTGCGGTAACGAAGCCTTTGTCGGCCGCGTTCAGGTGGAATTGGATCGCGATCAACGGCAGGGCCACCCCGGTCATGAACACGACCATGCCCTCGAAGAACTTGCCCGCACAGGCGAGCGCCCAGATTCGGAACTGCATGGCGGTCATCGGCATCGACTTCAGCGCTGTGCCGTCCGGCCACTGCGGCAGCTCGTCGATGTACTGCTGCACCGACTTGCCGTTGACCTGCGGCTTGTCTTGTGGTTTGTCGAGCGTGTCAGTCATGTCACCTCTCCGGTGCGGCGATACAGCGCGGCATTGCCGGCGGGCACAAATCACCGACCGGCGTCAACTTCGCAGACGTTAAGTCAGGCAGCTGAACGTGCGATAACGGTCGGATGAATTCGCCACATTGGTCATTTCGCGCGGCGCCGGCCGATCGCCGAGGGACGCGACAGTCGTGCACGCAATTTCCAGTCATCTCAAAGCTTTTCGGCATTGACGCGGGGCATCGACGCCTGCGCCGAGGGAGCCACCGCTGACCTCCGCCGATTGCTTCATCTGTTGTTCGCTTCCGTATTGACGCGATTTCGATATCGGTGACTTTTAATGATCGCGGACGTGCTCGACCCGACGCGCGGCGCTGAGACGCGCCGATATGCGGCTAACAGGTTGTTGCCGAGGAGGCAAACATGAAGCAGCACAGACGATCCCGATCCGTCGCGAGCTTGCTCGCCGCGGGTGTGCTCGCTTTGTCGGGTTGTACGCATCTGGACACGCCGCCGAATTACGCCAAAGGCGTCCACGTCGACTGCGGCGGCAAGCAGGACATCACCGGCAGCGGTTCCACGGCTCAGGCCAATGCGATGAGCCACTTCATCACGAGTTACGAAGAGTCCTGCTCGGGCAAGGAGCTGACCTACACCGGCAGCGGTTCCGGTGCCGGCATTCAGGATTTTCTCGCGGCCAAGACCGACTTCGGCGGGTCGGACTCGCCGCTGGGCAGCGATGAGCAGACGGCCGCGAAGCAGCGCTGCGGCGGGGCGGACGCGTGGGACCTGCCGGTCGTCTTCGGCCCCATCGCGGTCACGTTCAACGTCAAGACGACCGACCAACTCACCCTCGACGCTGCGACGCTGGCAAAAATCTTCAGCGGCGTGATCACCCGCTGGGACGACCCGGCCATCACCGCGCTGAACGGGAACATGCCCGCCGAGGACATCCACGTCGTGTACCGCGACGACGCGTCCGGGACCACCGACAACTTTCAGCAGTATCTACAGGCTGCCTCGGGCGGTGCCTGGACCAAGGGCGCCGGCAAAGCGTTCAACGGCGGCGCGGGAACCTCGGCCAAAGGCAACGAGGGCACATCCGAGGCCGTCAAGAAGACCGAAGGCGCGATCAGCTACAACGAGTGGTCATATGCCATGAAGCAGCATCTCGATGTCGCAGGGATCAAGACTGCCGGCGGAGTCGTGCACATCGGCAACGACTGGGTCGGCAAGACCATCTCGAACGTCGCCATCAAAGGCGTCGGAAACGATCTGGTGCTTGATCTTTCCAAGGTCTACGCCAGCTCAACGCCCGGGGCGTACCCGATCCTGTTGGCCAGCTACGAGCTTGTCTGCGGCAAGTACCCCGACGCCGAAGCCGGCAAAGCGGTGAAGGCGTTCATGCAGTCGACCGTGACCGATGGACAGCAAGGCCTCACCCCGCTGGGCTATATCCCGTTGCCGTCCGACTTCCAGACCAGGGTCGCCGCCGCCGTCAACAGCATCGGCTGAACCGGGCCGGCCTCTGCGCTTAGCCGCCGCGGGCTTCGACCATCGCTGAGCGGTTGACCTTGGTCGCCGCGGTGCGGGGGATCTGGTCGATGAATTCCACGGTCTTGGGAACCTTGTACCCGGCCAGCCGGGCCTTCGCGTATGCAATTACATCGCGCTCGGTCAGCGGCGTCGAACTCTCGGCGAGCTGAATCACCGCGTGCACGCGGCGGCCCCACTCGCTGTCGGCGAGTCCGATGACGACGACGTCAGCGATGGCGTCGTGTTCGACCAACGCGCATTCCACTTCGGCGGGAAAGACATTGGCCCCGCCGGTGATGATCATGTCGCTGCGGCGATCGGCGATGTAGAGGTAGCCGTCGTCATCGAGATGACCGATGTCACCGGCGGTCCGGAATCCGTCCGGCGTCGAGGGCAGCAGCGGCGCACCACCCAGGTAGAGGTATCCGGCGCTCATCGGTGAGCGCAGATACACCTCGCCGAGTTCGCCTGTCTTCACCGACCGGCCCTGCTGATCCAGGATCCGAACCTCGGTGTCGCGGAATCCTCGACCGACGCTGCCCGGATGGGCCAGCCATTCGTCGCCGCGCAATGCGGTGAGTCCGAGGCCCTCGGTCATCCCGTAGGCCATCACGACCTGTTCCGGGCTGAGCAGGTCGAACCAGGTGCGCAAGAGGGCCTGCGGCATCACCGCGGCCCCCTGCAGGATCCACGCGATGCTGGACAGATCCCGTTCACGTATGTCGGGCAAAGCGGCGATGCGCGACAGCATCGTCGGGGTGGCGGTGAAGTTCGTGATGCGGTGGCGCTCGATGACATCGACAACCATTGCGGCGTCGAATTTTTCGAGCACCACCAGCTCGTCACCGCCCAACATGTATGTCAGCGGGGAAAACCCGTTGGTGTGATACATCGGGCCGGGCACCAGAATGGTCTGCGGCGTGGGTGTGGGAGCCCACGCGGCCAGGAACGGGAACGACGACTCGGGCGTCCACGTGCCCTGCGCCAGCGTCAGAATCACTTTGGGCAGGCCGGTAGATCCGCTGCTGCATATCCCGTTGGCCTTGGGGGACACCACGTCCGGCAGTGTTTCTGCGGACTGGCCTGCGGCACTCGCCGTGAGGGCCGACCGGGTTCCGTCGTCGACAGTGACGTCGGGGGCGATCACTTCGAGCACGCGGGACCGCTCCCAATCGGGCAGGTCCCAGCGCATCGGAATCGGGACGGCGCCGATCTTCCAGCTGCCCAGCGCGGCGAGCACCAGTTGTTCGGAGTTGGGAATCCCCAGCGCGACAAGTGAACCCATCTGTGCGCCGGCGGCTGCCAGGGCCCGACCCCATTGATTGGCCCGGCCGTCCAGCGCAGCGAACGTCATCGACTGGGCGGTGCCGTCGCGTGCGATGACGGTCAGCGCCGTGTCTTCTCCACGTTGTTCGGCGAGTTGACGAAGCTTGGCGCCGAAAGGGATCTCCTCTTCTGGCGGATAGGCGGTGCCCCCCGACGCGGTCGTCTGCGTGCTCATGCCGATACCGGCCCGGAGAACAACGTTTCGAGCCCGCCGCCGCGGACCTCCGGCAGCAGACGCATTGCGAGCACCTCGGTGCCGACCGGCAGCCGGATCAGCGGCTGGGTATGCCGGTCGAGCACGCTGACGTCGGACTCGTCGCAGAACCCCAGTGCTCCCAGTAGCTGGTGCGCGGTGCGGAACACTTGCCGCGCAGTGTCAGCGGCCTTGAGTCTGAGCACCAGCGCGTCCGCCGAACGGACTTGCGCCGGAGCCGATTCCAAGCGGCTGATGCTGTACTTGGCGAGTTCGTGTAAACCGCGGGCCGCAACGGAGGCGTCGGCGATGGTGAACCGGACAGCCTGAAATTCCGCGAGTGGTTTGCCGAACTGCATCCGCGCCTTCACGTGTTGGCGAGTGATCTCCAACGCCTGCTGCACCGCACCGACGATCCGCCACGATCCCAGAGTGAGGTGCAGGTCGACATCGGCGGCCGGGATCGTGCCGTCGGGTTGACTCAAGGTGGCCGGCACCAGAAAAGGCCCGAGCTTTGCGGCGGTGCGCGACGACGGTTGCACGTCATACCGCGCGCCGTCGAGGTCGGTGGCGACCCACGTGCCGGCCAGGTCGCCGTGGTCGATCCGGGGCGCCTCCGGATTCACCAGAGCGAGCCGGGCGCCGTCGATCGCAAGCAGTTCCTCGACGAGCGGGTAGGGCAGTGCGGTTGCGCCGGCCGCCTGGCAGAGCACGGCCGCTGCCAGCAGATCCTCGGCGGAGCCCCGGACGTCGAGGTCGAACGCTCCGAGGTCGGACAGCGCGGTGCGGGCGTCGTGGCGCAGCTGGTCCTCGGTCTCGGCGCGCAGCGCGGCCTGCACGCCGCCGAACCGGAACAGCTGTTTGTTGGCGACTGCGGCGAAGTCGGCAATATCTTCTGGCAGAGCGGTTTTCATCAGTGATCTCCCAATGTTTCGCGCGCGACCAGCATCCGCTGCACTTCGATTGTTCCGGAAGCTACGGTGGCCGCTTGCGCGTACCGCCAATGATCTTCTATCGCACCGTGCAACGGCGCTGACATGCCAGTGTCCAACGCCGAGGGGCCGAGTACATCGAACAACAACTCGGCGACCTGCTGATCGCACGTGGTGGTGGCAATGCGGGCGGCGCTGGCCGCCGCGCCGGCCGACGGGTCGTCCTGCAGTGACACTGCTCGGTAGGCCAGCAGCCGGGCGATCCGCAGGTCGATCAACGCCCGCACCCAGCGCGTCCGGATCGACTCGGGCAACTGGTCCCAGTCGTCGCCCAGCTCGGTCTGCATCCGGTCCAGGAGTGACTCGCACCGGGCGTACCGGGCGATCCCTACCCGCTCGAATGCCAGTGCTTCGCGCATCACCCGCCAGCCGTCGCCCAATTCGCCGAGCACCTCGTCGGGGAATACCTCGACGCCGTCGAGGAACACCTCGTTGAGGTGGTGGGGCCCCAGCATCGACCGAATCGGCCGCACGGTGATCCCGGCCCGGTCCATCGGGACGAGAAACAGGCTGAGCCGCTTGGATTTCGGCGCATCGGGATCGGTGCAGGCCGCCAAGACACACCAGGACGCCATCTGCGCGTAGGACGTCCAGACTTTCTGCCCGGTGACGCGCCAGCCGTCACCGTCGGGAACCGCGCGGGTACGCAGCGACGCCAGGTCGGTGCCGGCCTCGGGTTCGGAGAATCCTTGACACCAGATCACCTCACCGCCCGCGATCGCGGACAGGTGCCGGGCCTTCTGTTCGGCGGTTCCGTATCGCATGAGCGCGGGGCCGACCCAGTTGATGCCCATGTACTGGGCGCCGCGGGGTTCGTGGTGCGCCCACATTTCCTCGCGCAGCACAGTCTGCTGCCACACCGAACCGCCGCCCCCGCCATGCTCTTTCGGCCACGCCAGTGCGAGCAGTCCGTC
Organism: uncultured Mycobacterium sp.; assembly: GCA_964658855.1. Classification (GTDB taxonomy): domain Bacteria; phylum Actinomycetota; class Actinomycetes; order Mycobacteriales; family Mycobacteriaceae; genus Mycobacterium. Next base: position 1,211 of record CBAAAS010000149.1, on the reverse strand, counting down.
CGAGGCGAGCATCTTGCAGAACGACTCGGTGGTCGCCAGGTCTTTGGGATCGTTGGTGCAGGCGCCCAGGAAGCCTTCGGGAACGTGCGACGAGATCAACTCGCGCAGGCGCGTTCTGAGTTCGACGGCATCGGTGCCGAGGTCGTAATCCATCGTCATCCCTTCGGCAATCCGAGCAGTCGCTCGGCGATGATGTTGCGCTGGACCTCAGATGTCCCGCCGTAGATCGTCGCAGCCAGCGCATCCTGCCGTTCGAAGAGCAGGTCGGTGTCGTCGATCGAGTGAGGCCCGGCGGCTGCGGCAGCCAACTCCCAAACCCGTTGCAGGGTAACCGAACCAAGAAGCTTGAGAATGTCGGATTCCGGGCTCGGCAGGCCGGTGAGCTCGTTGTTGAGCGCGCGATACCCGGTCGCCCGCAGGGCCTCTGCATCGGCGAGCAGCGAACCGAGTTCGGCGAAGACCTCGCCGGAGGCGTAGTCGTCGTGGGTGGCCCGGGAGTCCCGGACCTCGTTGAGTCCGCGCTGGATCTCCACCCAGTTCATGATCCAAATCATCTGCCGCTCATGGTTGAGCGACGACATCGCCACCTGCCATCCGCCATTGAGCTCGCCCAGCAGACTGTCGGCGGGTATCTCGACATCGTCGAGAATCACCTCGCAGAATGTCTCGTCGGAGATCGAGGCCATCCGGATGGGCTCGATGGTCAGACCGGGCGACTCGAGATCGAGTAAAAAGCAGGAGATTCCACGGTGCTTCGGTGCATCTGGATCGGTGCGGGCATATAGGGTGCACCACCGCGACAGATGCGCCTGGGTGGTCCAGATCTTTCTGCCCTTGACCCGGAACAGGTTGCCGTCGCGTACCGCTCGTGTGCGCAGGCCGGCGAAATCCGATCCGGCTTCCGGCTCGGACATGCCCAGCGCCCACCACTCGTCGCCGCGCAGCAGCGGGACCAGCAGCCGGTCGATCTGCTCGGGGGTGCCGAACTGGCGAATCCCCGGCGCGGCGACACCCGGCCCGGCGACGTTGGGCAACTTGGGCGCGGAGCGCGTGGCGGCCTCGAGCCGGATTTCCATCGCCTCGGCCAGACCGAGCGATCGGCCGCCGTGTTCGCGCGTCCACGTGGGCTGCAGCCAACCGGCCTCGAACGCGGCGCGTTGGTGATCGCGTCGGAGTTCGATGTCCCAGCGATAGTCGTCATAGCGGTCGTA
>CBAAAS010000148.1:0-6821 GCA_964658855.1 uncultured Mycobacterium sp. | reverse complement strand
TGCCTGGGCGCGTTGTTCTTTGGTCATTTGACGGACCGCTTTGGACGGCGCAACCTGTTCATCCTGACTCTTGCGGTCTATCTGGCCGCGACTGTGGCGACGGCATTCGCATTCGCGCCGTGGTACTTCTTTCTCACCCGTTTCTTCACCGGCGCCGGCATCGGCGGCGAGTACGCCGCGATCAACTCAGCAATCGACGAACTGATCCCCGCACGGGTGCGCGGTCGCGTGGATCTCATCATCAACGGGACCTACTGGCTGGGATCGGCGGCCGGCGCGGGCGGAGCACTATTTCTTCTGGACACGTCGAACTTTCCCGCAGACCTCGGCTGGCGCCTGGCATTCGGCATCGGCGCCATCTTCGGAATATTCGTCCTTCTCGTCCGGCGTAACGTCCCGGAGAGCCCGCGGTGGCTGTTCATCCACGGACGCAATCAGGAAGCCGAGCAGATCGTCGGCGAGATAGAGGCCGGCATTGAACTGGAAACGGGTCAGCCGCTTCCGGAACCACCCGGGCAGCCACTGAAAGTCCGCCAGCGCGAGACGATTTCATTTATCGAAATAGCAAAAGTGGCTTTCCTGCTCTACCCGCGGCGCGCCGTCCTCGGATTGGCGTTGTTCATCGGGCAGGCATTTCTTTACAACGGCGTCACGTTCAATCTGGGCACCCTGTTGAGCGGCTTCTACGGTATCGACGCCGCGAAGGTGCCACTGTTCTACGTGTTGTGGGCGTTGAGCAATTTCGTTGGGCCGCTGGTACTCGGTCGGTTTTTCGACACCATCGGCCGCAAAGCGATGATCACGTTCTCTTATGTCGGCTCTGCGGTGGTGGCCGTTGTTCTTGCGGTGCTCTTCGTGACCCAGACCGGCGGGGTCTGGGCCTTCATCGGCGTGCTCGCCGCCACGTTCTTCCTGGCGTCCGCCGGTGCCAGCGCTGCCTATCTGACGGTCAGCGAAATCTTCCCAATGGAGACCAGAGCCTTGGCCATCGCGTTTTTCTACGCGGTCGGCACCGCCATCGGCGGTATCAGTGGGCCGCTGCTGTTCGGACACCTGATCGAGTCCGGTCAGCGCAGCGAGGTCATGTGGTCGTTTCTCATCGGGGCGGCCGTCATGGCGGCGTCAGGTTTGGTCGAACTGTGGCTCGGTATCAACGCCGAGCAACGTCCGCTCGAAGAGCTGGCTCTGCCGCTGACGGTGGCTGACGCCGAGCGCGACGAGGAGCCTGCGTGATGCTCAGAGCCACATCGGCGTGAACACTTTCTGAATTCGTGACGTCTACCAGCCAAGATGTTCGGAGGCAGGCTGCGTCCTGCGCGCAACTTTGAAAGACTCGAATTCATGAGACGTCTGCTGATGCTCCTTAGCGTCCCCGCCATGATCATGTCGGCTGTGCCGGCATACGCCGACCCGCCGTCCGATACAGACACGAAGTTCCTCCTGGAACTCAACGGCGCCGGGCTCACGTATAAAGACCCGAGTGCGACCGTCACGGTCGCCAAGTCCGTGTGCGACCTGCTCGACAAGTCGACACCCGAAAGCGACATCGAGAAAAACCTGCAGTCGGAAAATGCGTCGCTCGCCGGAAGCGGCGCGAGGAAGTTCATGTTGGTCGCGGCCAGCGGGTACTGCCCGAAATACCTGCCAAGCGACGATAGTCCTCCCAAACCGCCTGGTAGCTAAACTCGTCCGCGAAGAAGATCGTCGGCTACGGCGCGCATCCGCTCAGACATCAGAAGCAGATCGTGTTCGCCGATCCCGTCTCGAAGCGTGTATGCGAGTTGCCGCAACTCAACGGCGCAGGTGCGCAATTCGCTTTCGACCGACTGGACCGGGACCATCAGCTTCCCCCTCGGGCAGGACGGGCCGAAGGCCCGACAATCAGATGTGATGAAGCTACGTAATCGGGCACCCATAGGGCGATACACCAGAGACCTTTTTTACGGAGTTCTGACATGCCGTTACGCCCAAGTTGCCTGGTGCACAAATCAATTGCGATCACCGGCCGAGAATGCGTCGCGCATTGGTCAAGCCCGCCCGGCACCCGATGAGAACTGCACCAGTTCACCAGTCGCGGGCATAGAGGGAAAGTAAGCCTCATCCCTGCGTGCGGCGTTAATAAATGAGATGGACTCGCTGAGAAAAACCTGTCGGCATGGACGCGGACTCCGCGAAAGAAACTGAGTATTACTATCTTTCGCGCGTCGCCGCTGCAAACAAAGTGTTAGCTTCGGTCCGTGCCTGAACACGGAGAACCACTACGAATCGGCGTGCTGGGCGCAGCTCGCATTGCCCCATCGGCGCTCATCAAACCGGCGAAGGACAACCCTGACGTTGTGGTGAGCGCGGTAGCCGCACGCGACGGCGCCCGCGCTCGGGCATTTGCTGCTGAAAACAAGATCCCGCGAGTGCACGACAGCTACGAGGCCCTGATCGCCGATCCCGACCTGGATGCGATCTACAACCCGCTTCCCAACGGACTGCACGGCAAGTGGACCCGCGCCGCACTCGGCGCCGGCAAGCACGTGCTGTGCGAGAAGCCGTTCACCGCCAACGCAGTCGAGGCCCGCGAGATCGCCGACGTGGCGGCGAAGTCGAATCGAGTGGTGATGGAGGCGTTTCATTACCGCTACCATCCCTTGACGCTGCGAACCGAACAGATCCTCGCCTCCGGCGCGTTGGGCAAACTCCGACGGGTCGAGGCCTCGTTGTGCTTCCCGTTGCCGAAGTTCTCCGACATTCGCTACAACTACGCGCTTGCCGGTGGCGCTCTGATGGACGCCGGTTGTTATGCCGTCCACATGGTCCGCACCTTCGGCGGTTCGACACCGGAAGTGGTCTCGGCTCGAGCCAAGCTTCGCGATCCGCAGATCGACCGAGCGATGACGGCCGAGCTGAAATTCGCCGAGGGCCACACCGGCCGGGTCCGCTGTTCGATGTGGTCGATGCGCCTGCTCGAGATCAGCACCCGAATCGAAGGCGAGCGGGGCGAGTTGTCACTGTTCAACGCGGTGACTCCGCACTTCATCCACCGTCTGGCCATTCGTCTGCCGGAAGGCAGACGTGTTGAGCGTTTTCCGCGCCGCACGTCCTACGCGTATCAACTCGACGCGTTCGCCGCCGCGGTCCTGCGAGGTGAGCCCGTGAAGACCACGCCTGAGGATGCGATCGAGAACATGACCGTGATCGACGCGATCTACCGCGCGGCCGGCCTGCAGCTGCGTCAGCCGAGCTGACAGTTCCCGCGCCAGAGCGCCTGGGAGAATGCTCCGGCTTAACTGTTTAAGTACTTAACGAACTTTGCTGATGGGTAAACGATCCCACGGCCGCTACGACGTTGATATGAATTTGGCCGTGCCGAGTCACGCGTTGCTCACCTGCTTCGGGCCGCTGACCAGCGGCTGTCCAATTCAGCCCTGGCAAGCATGTCTGCGCCGCACGACGGGGCCGGGGAGCGGACCTAAGTTGGCCGCGTACAGTCAACGCGGAAATCGATGGGGGCCACGCAGTAAGTGCCGGGAGACCGTTTTCCGATCTTTGCCGGATCGCTTTCAGCGGTGCCGCATGAGCAGTCAGGGGGCACATGACTACTAATCCGTTCGACGATGACAGCGGCAGCTTCTACGTGCTCGTCAACGACGAGGAACAGCACAGCCTGTGGCCCAGCTTCGCCGACATACCGGCCGGCTGGAAGGTAGTTCACGGCGAGGCGGACCGGGCCGCCTGCCTCGATTACATCGAGAACCACTGGACGGATATCCGACCGAAGAGTCTGCGCGACAGGCTGGCCGAGGGCCAGGGGGCCTGAACGGATCGGACGGCGCAATTTGGGGGAGTCAATGGAGCTCGGTGATCGGGCATTACCACTGACACGTGGACAGCTGGATATCTGGCTTGCGCAGGAGACCGTCAACTCCGGGGCGGAGTGGCATCTTGGACTGTTCGTCAAAGTCGAGGGCGGGGTAGATCGCGACGCCCTCGAGTGGGCGATCCGCCGAGTGGTGCAGGAGGCCGAGCCGATTCGCGCCACCTTCGCTGAGGTGGATGGCCAGGTCTTCCAGCAGGTACTCGACTATCCCGACGTCGAGCCGGCGTTTTTCGATGTGAGTGGCGCGCCGGATCCCGAGCGTGACGCCCGCGAAATAGCGTCGTCGCTTCAACGCGCACCCATGCCGTTGAACGATCGACTGTTTAAATTTGCGATTTTCCAGGCGCGGGCCGGTGACGTTTATCTGTTTGCCTGCTGCCACCACATCGTCATCGACGGATCCGGCCTGGCGTTGGTGTGCCATCGGATTGCGGCAATCTACTCCGCCCTCGTCTCTGGCGCGCCGATCCCTTCGCCGATCTTCGGATCGCTGCAAGAATTGCTCGACTCCGAGTCGGAATACGAAGCGTCCCAACACTATCTCGACGATCAGGCCTACTGGACGAAGAACCTGCCCCCGGCCAGCACACCGTTTCTTCAGGCATCCGAAGGCTCTGGCGACGGTGACCCGTACCGGTCGTCCGGTCCGATTCGATTGGATCCCAAGGTGCTTCGCCGCGTCGAGCAACTGTGCCGTGCACGGGACCTGCCTCGATCATCGGTGATCACCGCGGCGTGCGCACTGGTAGTGCGTGGGTGGTGCGCAGAGGGCCGCGACCTGGTGCTCGACTTTCCCGTCAGCAGGCGAGTCCGCCCAGAATCCAAGACGCTCCCCGCGATGGTCGCCGGAGTGGTGCCGCTGGGGTTGGACGTCTCACCGGAATCCACCGTGGCGGACTTCTGCGCGAACGTTGACGGTCGCATCCAAGAAGCGTTGCAGCATCAGCGATTTCCGGTAGAGGCCCTTGAACGCAAATCTCGGCCGCGCGGCCCGGCGGCGGTGGCCGAGAGAGTGGTCATCGATTTCCTTCCGTCGGCCTTCGCATTGCCCTTCGGTGGTGCCGCGGCAACGGGCTCGCTGATTTCCGGCCTCGGGCGCGGGTTTGGACTGGTCTTCTCCGGCGGCAGCGATGAGTTGCTCCTCAGCACACTCGGCGCCAGGCAACCGTTTCCGAATTTCGACGTGTCCGATCTGGCAGAGCAATTGGAACGCGTGCTGACGTCAATGACCGCCAATCCAGAGCGGCGGTTGACGTCGCTGGATCTGCTCGCGGCACCCGAGCGCGTCCGGTTGGATGAATTCGGTAATCGCGCGGCGTTGACGCACCCGGTCAAACCACCGGTCTCCATACCGGCACTCTTTGCCGAGCAGGTGACGGTCAACCCGGACGCGGTCGCGCTGGTATCGGAAGGCCGATCCGTCACCTACCGGGATCTGGACGAGGCATCAAACCGTCTGGCGTATCTGCTGGCCGACCACGGCGCCCGGCCGGGACAGTCTGTGGCGCTGCTGATTCCGCGTTCGGCCGACGCCGTGGCCGCGATTATCGCCGTCCTCAAGACCGGGGCTGCCTACCTGCCGATCGACGCGGGCCTACCGGATGCGCGTATCGAATTCATGATCGGCGACGCCGCCCCGGTCGCCGCGATCACCACCACGGATCTGGCCGATCGATTCAACGGCTTCGACCTGCCGCTCATCGACGTCGGGGATGTCGGAGACCCCCGCCTCGATACACCGCTGCCGACGCCGGCCGCAGATGACCTCGCCTACCTGATCTACACCTCGGGCACGACCGGTACGCCCAAGGGCGTTGCCATCTCCCACCACAACCTGACCCAGCTGATCATGTCGTTCGACGGCGGTCTGCCGCCCGCCTCCGAACAGGTGTGGTCGCACTGGCATTCCTACGCGTTCGACTTCTCGGTCTGGGAGATCTTCGCTGCGCTGCTGCGCGGGGGCCGGCTGGTCGTGGTGCCCGAATCGATCGCGGGCTCACCCGTCGACTTTCACGGCTTACTCGTTTCCGAACACGTCAATGTGCTCACTCAAACCCCTTCCGCGATAGGCACATTGCCGCCCGAAGGGCTGGAGTCGACAGCGCTGGTGATGGGCGGCGAGGCGTGCCCCGCCGGCGTGGTGGACCAGTGGGCGCCGGGGCGGGTGATGATCAACGCTTACGGCCCGACCGAGACGACGATCTACGTCGCGGTCAGCGCACCGCTGACCGCCGGCGGTGGCGCAGCGCCGATCGGGTCGCCGGTGCCGGGCGCGGCGTTGTTCGTGCTGGACGGCTGGCTGCAGCCGGTTTCGGTCGGCGTGGTCGGTGAGCTGTATGTGGCCGGACCCGGAGTCGGTGTGGGTTATGTCCGCCGGACCGGGCTGACCGCATCACGGTTTGTGGCGTGCCCGTTCGGCGGCGTCGGCGCCCGGATGTATCGCACCGGCGACCTGGTGCGTTGGCGCGCCGACGGGCAGCTGGACTATCTGGGTCGCGCCGATGAGCAGGTCAAGATCCGCGGGTATCGCATCGAACTCGGCGAAGTCCACGCGGCGCTGGCTGCGCTGGACGGCGTCCGGCAGTCCGTTGTGATCGCCCGCGAGGATCGTCCGGGGGACAAGCGGCTCGTCGGCTACGTCACCGGCAGCGCCGATCCGATCGATGTGCGGGCGGCGCTGGCCCGGCGGCTACCGGCCTACATGGTCCCCGCTGCGGTGGTGGTGCTGCCCGAACTACCACTCACTTCCAACGGCAAGCTCGATCTCCGTGCCCTGCCCTCGCCGGAATACACCGCGGGCGAGTACCGCGCACCGGCCGGCGCGGTCGAGGAGGTGTTGGCCGGCATCTACGCCGAGGTCCTCGGCGTAGAGCGCGTCGGAGTCGACGACTCGTTCTTCGAGCTAGGCGGGGACAGCATCCTGTCGATGCAGGTGGCGGCCCGGGCCCGGGCC
>CBAAAS010000147.1:0-6910 GCA_964658855.1 uncultured Mycobacterium sp. | reverse complement strand
TGGTTGCGGAACAGCCCGACGCGTCCGACGAAGTGATCCTCGAGTTCACGGGAGACCGCGCCGGCCGCCTGGAATGTCTCGACGACCGGCAACTCGGTGACGGCGAGGAGTTCACGTAGCGCCGCGCATGGCGCGGGCTCCCCCACCCGGATGCCGACAAACAATGCCGGGCGCTGCGCCGCGCGAATCAGTTTGACGGCCTCGGCAATTCGATCGGCTGGGGCGGGACCCAACGCCGGAACCGGGTTCGGTTCGACGATCGACGCCGACGTCAGAGCCGTCAACACGTCTGCGGGCAGCACGACGGCGGCGGCTCCGCGCGGCTGGGTGAGCGCGCTGCGGATGGCGTTGGCGACGGCTTCGGGCACGTTGTCGGGATCGTCGACCTCGCCGGTGTATTTCGTGAACGGCTTCAGTGCCGCAACGGCGTCCATCGATTGGTGGGTTCGCTTGAGCCGGTCCGACCGCTGCACCGCACCGCAGATCGCGACCATCGGGTCCTGCTCAGTGGTGGCGGTGATCAGTCCGGTCGCCAGGTTGGTGGTGCCCGGCCCCGATGTCACCAAGGCGACTCCCGGCGTGCCGGTGAGCCGGCCGACGGCGGCGGCCATGAACGCAGCGTTCTGCTCATGACGGCAGACAATCAACGTGGGGCCGTCGTCGGCCAGCGCGTCGTAGACGGCGTCGATCTTGGCGCCCGGTACACCGAAGATGTATTGAATGCCGTAGGCGGTCAGCGTCTCGACCACGCGCTGGGCTGATCGCACCTCGTTGCTGCTCAGTTCACTACCCTTCGGTGCGACGGATCTGGGTGTCAATGTCGGGCCGGTTCAGTTCGGCGGCAAGGAATTCCGGCGTACGTGGCAGGCTCAGATGGAGATCGGAGCGCACGCTGATGTCGACACGGCCTTCGTTCAGCCGGTAGTCAAGGGCGTGTCCGCCGTGGCGCCGTTCGGCGTCGACGAAATGCGAGTGATACCCGGCCACCGAGACACCCTGCTCGTAGTCGGGCATCCGGAAGCCGGCCAACGTTCCGGTGACGTCGCGGAAGGTGACTTCCTGCTGGTCCTGGGTGGCTTCGGTGAACGGCGGGTAAGGGCGGTGCTGCTCGGTGACCGTGCGGGTGCGAATCACGCCGAAGTGGCCGCTGACCCGAACGGCGACAATCAAGTTGGCGCTCGGCAGTGACTCGTCGATCCGCGCTTTGAGCCCGGCACGGTCGACCGGCTCAGACACCTCGAACGAGCGGTCCGCGTCGAACCAGGTGACGACCGCGAAAGGCGTGCGCTGATCCGGCTCGGCGGGCTGTGCGCTGCCGTCGCCGCGCAGTTGATAGCAGACCCCGTCGAGCACCAGCATCTCGCCGTCCAGACCATTGAAAGTGCCCAGGCCGAAGTCGCCGTGCTGCAACAACTCTCGAATGGTGACGTCGCCGTCGTAGACGCCGTCGAGCAACGCGCCCATCGTCGAGGTCTGGAAGACCTCGCTGCCATGACGATGCGCGACCAGCGCGTGTAGCCAGCCGCGCAGCCGACTTGCGGCGGACTCGGCTGCGTCAAATGCCACGGCGGATCGTCGCTTCTTCCGCGGCGTGGGCGGCACCGCCGTAGGGAGGCTCGACCGAGAGCCCGAGTGACCGCAGCGTGCCTTCGAGGTGGGACTGCACGGCTTCCAGGGTTCGTTGAATGTCACCGTCGCGCAACGCCTCGGCAATCACGCGATGCTCGTCGAGGATCGTCGCCATCCGCTGCTGGTCCTGCATCAGCGATTGGCCAATCATGCGCATTTGCCGATCTCGCAGCGAGGAGTAGAAGGTCGACAGGATGCTGTTGCCCGACTCCTGCATGGTCACGTCGTGATAGGCGCGGTCGCCCTCCACGAATGCGAGCCAGTCCTGCGCCGCTGCGGCGTCTCGCTGCTGGTCGATCTTCGCGCACAGCCGTCTGTACACCGATGCGCACGTCGCCGGCCCGCCCGCGATCACCCTGGTGACGGCGAACCGCTCCAGCACGAGCCTCGCCTCGATGACCGCGCGCGCCTCCTCAGAGGAGACCGGCACCACCAACGCACCGCGCTGCGGATACAACCGCAACAGCCCCTCGGCCTCCAATCGCAGAAAAGCCTCGCGAACCGGCGTACGCGACATCCCGAGCGCGGCCGCGACCTCGCCCTCGCTGATCAATTCGCCTCCGGGAAAAGCTCCGGTGAGGACCTGCGATTTGACGAACTCGAGCGCTCGATCCTTGGCAGCGGGGCGACCACCTCCGGCGGTCTTTGTCGCCATCTGCACCTCCTCGCAACTCAGCGGTATCTGACGCGTATCCCAGCGGCGACTGCCATGTTACCGCTGATCAGACCGCTGGCTATCTGGTTCGATTGCAACTTAGATACAAGTTAGATACTATTGAGGTGCAAGCTAGCGCCGGAGGATAGGAGGCCCGCTGTGACCATCGCTAACATGGGACAACGAACTGCCGAATCGCTGAATGTGGATCCGACGATCGCGGCCCCGATGACCAATCTCGCGGAGTACGGGTTCGAGGGTCGATTCGACGAGTGGGGAGACGATGCTCGCTACTTCGAATATTCCAAAGCCGCCAATCCCATAGCTTCAGGGGACGCGCCGGAGGTGCCCATCCGGCAGTTCGGCCCGGAGCTCTATCTGGACGAGCCGACCGGTGTGGTGCCCTTGGACCTGTCCGGAGATCTCGGGATCAAAGATGGTGCGGCGACCAGCCCGGCACTGCTGGCCAACTTCTTGCGCATCCGCGCCGGCGAGCAGATCGACACCAACCCCAATGCCACCAGTCAGCTGTATTACGTGCTGTACGGGCGTGGCTTCGCGTCCGTCAACGGTCGCTTGGTCGGGTGGGGGAAAGGCGATTTTCTGACCTTGCCCGCCGGATCCCGCGCGGTGTTCTACGCCGACGCCGACGCCACCATGTACTGGGTGCACGACGAACCGCTGCTTCGTTATCTGGGCGCTGACGCCACCCGGCCTAGGTTTCGGCCCACCACATTCCGCCGTGCTGATCTCGTCACGAAGCTCGAGGAGATCGCGGCCCGCCCCGGCGCCAACGACAAGAGCAGGGTCAGCGTCTTGTTGGCCAACGCCGATCAGGAACAGACCCTGACCATTACTCACGTGCTGTGGGCCATGTTCGGCGTGCTGCCCCCAGGACAAGAGCAGCGTCCGCACCGCCACCAGTCGGTTGCCCTGGATCTGATTCTCGACGCGCCCCCCACCGGCTGCTACACGCTGCTGGGCACCCGTCTTGACGAGCGCGGGAACATCGCCGATCCGACTCGGGTGGACTGGCAAGTCGGCGGCGCCTTCACCACGCCGCCGGGAATGTGGCACGCACACTACAACGAGACCGACACCCCAGCGCATTTGATCCCCGTCCAAGACGCGGGGTTGCAGACCTACCTGCGCAGCCTCGACATCAAGTTCACCCAGCGTCGCGGCTGACTCGTAGCCAAAGTCACACCAGTGATGATCTACTGAGCTGCAACGGTTTTGGATTTAGCCCCACCACCTTGAGTCCAATGAGGGCCTCAAGGAGAGGAGAACCATCATGGCGAAAGTATTGCTCGTCCTCTATCCGGACCCGGTGACGGGCTATCCCCCGGTTTACGCGCGCGACAGCATCCCGGTGTTGGACGGCTACCCGGGCGGTCAGACATTGCCGACCCCCTCGGCGATCGATTTCACGCCAGGGCAGTTGCTGGGCTGCGTGTCCGGGGAGCTCGGCCTGCGCGCCTTCCTGGAAAACAGCGGGCACGAGTTGATCGTGACGTCGGACAAGGAAGGCCCGGACTCGGAATTCGAACGCCAGCTGCTCGACGCCGATGTGGTCATCTCTCAACCATTTTGGCCGGCTTACCTGACCGCCGAACGGATCGCCAAGGCGAAGGACCTCAAGCTGGCGTTGACCGCGGGCATCGGTTCAGACCACGTCGATCTCGATGCCGCGATTGCCCGCGGGCTGACCGTCGCCGAGGTCACGTTCTGTAACAGCATCAGCGTCGCCGAACACGCGGTCATGCAGATCCTGGCGTTGGTGCGCAACTTCGTGCCGTCCCATCAATGGGTGGTCGACGGCGGCTGGAACATCGCCGACTGCGTCGAGCGCGCCTACGACGTCGAAGGCATGGACGTCGGCGTGATCGCCGCCGGCCGCATCGGTTTGGCCACCCTGCGCCGGCTGGCCCCGTTCGATGTCAACCTGCACTACACCGACACCCGCCGCCTGGCCGACGACGTCGAAAAGGAATTGAACGTCACCTATCACCCCGATGCCGCGTCGCTCGCGCGCTCGGTTGACGTGGTATCCATCCACGCGCCGCTGCACCCGCAGACCTATCACCTGTTCGACGAGAAGCTGATCGCCTCGATGCGGCGCGGCTCGTACATCGTCAATACCGCGCGCGCTGAGATCTGCGTACGCGACGCGGTCGCGGCCGCGCTGGAGAGTGGGCAGCTCGCCGGCTATGCGGGCGACGTGTGGTACCCGCAGCCGCCACCGGCCGACCACCCGTGGCGCAGCATGCCCAACGAGGCCATGACGCCACACGTGTCGGGGACGACGCTGTCGGCCCAGGCCCGTTACGCCGCAGGGGCGCGAGAGATTCTCGAAGACTTCTTCGCCGACAAGCCGATTCGCGACGAGTACCTGATCGTGTCCGGCGGTGGTCTGGCCGGATCCGGCAAGGCCTCCTACACCGCGGGCGGTGGCGCGAGTCCCGGCAGCAGCGGCAGATAGCTGGGTAGATCAGCCGATCGGATACTCGACCCGTTCGGTGCCGTCCCAGCGGCGCAGACCGGCCAAGCGGCCGCGGATCTCCGTGGGCTGACCCGCTATTCGCAGCACCGGACCCAGTTGCGCGCCTTCGATGCGACGGGCCAGCGTGACGTGCGCCGTCCACTGATCGGGCAGGCTGTGCGGCAGCGGACCGGGCAGCAGATGCGGGCCGCAGATCCGGTGCACATCGGCGTGCAGGGCGAGTAGCTCTGCCGTCGGCACAATGAGCCGGGCCAGCACCGCATTCGATTGCCCGAACAGCAGCGGCGCCCCGACATTGCACTTCAGCGGTAACTGCCGCGCGACCGGCCGCAGCAACGCGTCGACGTCGGGTGCGATCCGCTCGGCCACGGCCACCGTGACATGCGGCCGGCCCGCCGGAACGCGGCTCGGCAGATCGGCGGCGGCCAGGTCATCCCAGATCCGACGCAGCGTTGCCTCGGTGTCGGGATCGAAGAGCAGCTCGACCGAATGCGCCATCAGCGCAGCAAGCTGGTCACCCAGGCGCGGTCGAACGCGTGCGCGCTCATCGCGGTGAACTCTGCGGTGCTCAGTTGTCCGGCTCCCGCGGGCAGTGCCGCGCGCACCGTCCCCAGGCGCACCAGTGCGGACCTGTTCGACGCCTCCACCACACCGGGTGGCGTTGGCCAGTTGCCGATCACCAGTCCCGCAAAGGGAAGATTATGGGCCGCAAGCGATTCCACCGTCAGCGCGGTGTGGTTGAGCGTGCCGAGCTCAGCAGTGGTCACCACCAACACCGCGGCTGAAAGGTCGGCGGCGAGATCCCGCAGGGTCACCCCGCCGTCGGCAAGCTCGACGAGCAGGCCACCGGCGCCCTCGACCAGGGTCAGCTGGCCCGGATGGTCCACTGCGCGAATGAGTTTGAGAATGGTGTTGCGGCTCGGCAGGGCCCGCCCAGCCTGCTCCGCGGCGGCCAGCGGCGCCAACGGCTCCGGGTAGCGCGCCAGCCCGACCATTTTGTTCAGCCCGGTCAGCCGGGTCACCTCGGCGAGGTCGTCGTCCCCGGCCGCGGTCCCGGTTTGCACCGGCTTGCAGACGGCGACGCCGATACCGGCCTGTCGCGAGGCCGCCGCCAGGGCCGCGGTGGCGATGGTCTTTCCGACCCCGGTCCCTGTCCCGGTGACGACCAGGACCGTCAACGCCGTGCCGCGGACAGCACGCCGGTCAGCACCGTCCGGGCCAGTTCCAGGTCGTCGTCATCCAGCGACGCGCGCGCGGTCAGGCGCAGCCGCGATGTGCCGGCGGGAACGGTCGGGGGCCGGAAACAGCCCACCCGGACGCCCGCATCCAGGCAGGCCGTGGCGGCGGCCAGCGCCACCTCCGGCGCACCGAGGATCACCGACACCACCGCGGACTGCGGCATCGGCGTGACGCCGCAGATCTCGGCCAGGATGCCCGCGTGCCGCAGGACCGCGTCCGGTCGCCATGTCTCGGCCTGCAAAACCCGCAAGGCCGCCAGCGCGGCGCCGACCGCGGCCGGCGCCAGACCGGTGTCGAAGATGAACGGTCGGGCCGCGTCGATGAGGTGATCGCGCACCGCAACCGACCCCAGCACCGCGCCGCCCTGGCTGCCGAGAGCTTTGGACAACGTCGTGGTCATCACCACGTCAGATGCGCCGGCCAAATCCAGCTCGTGCAACAACCCGCGCCCGCCGGCGCCCCGCACACCCAGCCCGTGGGCCTCGTCGACGATGAGCAGCGCCCGGTGCCGGCGGCATACCTCGTGCAGGCGGCGCAGCGGAGCCAGGGCGCCGTCGGTGGAGAACACCGACTCGGTGATGACGACGGCACGCTCTTCGGGACGCGCGGCCAGCGCCGCGTCGACGGCGTCGACATCGCGGTGCGGCGTGACCACCACCCGCGCCCGGGAGAGCCGGCACGCGTCAACAAGCGAGGCGTGTGACAGCGCATCCGACACCAGCAGCGAGCCCGGGCCGGAAAGCCCCACGACCGCGCCCAGGTTGGCGGTATACCCGGAGGAGAAGACCAAACCCGCTGCGGCGCCGACGAATTGGGCGAGGCTGGCTTCCAGCTCCTCGTGCAGCGACGTATTGCCGGTGACCAGCCGTGAGCCGGTCGCACCG
>CBAAAS010000146.1:0-6937 GCA_964658855.1 uncultured Mycobacterium sp. | reverse complement strand
CCCAGCAGGGACGGCATCGGTTGCTGGACCGGGGCCTGGCATGCGCAAGAGATATCGCCGAATGAAGCGGGATCAGCGGACGCCGGCACCGCCATCGCTGCGCTTGCGAACACCGCGAAGCCGGCTGTGACGAGCAATTTTTTGATCAAGGCGATTCTCCCAATATGGATGTCTTGATAGTACCCGCCGCGGCCGCCGGTGCGTCGCGCCAAAAAGTCCGCTATCAAGGCCCTGCATACTGCGGGCAGTAGGCACCCACGCTCGCGCCGACGAAGTATCCGGCGTGGTACGGGTCGAGGTCACTGTTGTCCATCACTTCTTGGGCGACCTGACCCTTGTCCGCACCTTGATCGAGTCTGGTGCACACCAGATGAGCAGCGGCGATGGCGGCGTCCGGTGCCCGATAGGTGATGCTTTGCGATGCCAGCGCAGCCAGGAACTTGTCGTCGAGAGGGTCCGCGCGCACGGTGGGAACTGCCACGCCGAGCGGTCCCAGGAGCGCTGCCGTCACTACCGTCGCGGCGATTGCCGACGCCGAGCGCAGACGAAGTGTGGTCACGGTCCGCACATTAGCCGCCGATTTTCCCCGGGATAGGACTCTCGGCTAACCCCGCGGCAACCCGGCCAGCTTGTCTGCGAATTTCTCCTCGGCCGCCTGACGAAGCCGCAGTATGTGCTCGGACGGGAAGGTGTCGGGAGCGGGCTCGACGTTCTTCAGTAGCAGCCGCGCGAGAGTCACCTTGTGCACTTCGGTCGGGCCGTCGGCCAGCCCGAGAACAAACGACTCGGTGAGGTACTGCACAAACGGCATCTCGTGCGAAGTCCCCAGCGAGCCGTGGATCTGCAGCGCCCGCGCCGACACGTCATGAAGCACCTTCTGCATCATCGCCTTGACTGCCGAAATATCACCACGCACCGCCTGGTAGTCGTTGAACTGGTCGATCTTCCAGGCGGTCTGAAGGGTCAGCAGACGAAACGCCTCGATCTCCATCCACGAGTCGGCGATCATCTCCTGCACCATCTGCTTGTCGGCAAGCACGCTGCCTTGGGTGTATCGCGATACCGCGCGCTCGCAGATCATGTCGAAGATCCGACGCACCAATCCCACGGTGCGCATGGCGTGGTGGATGCGCCCACCGCCGAGGCGGGTCTGCGCTACCGCGAACGCGCCACCACGTGGGCCGAGCATGTGGTCGTTGGGTACCCGCACGTTCTCGTACCGGACGTAGCCCTCCCGGCCGCCGCCGTCGAGCGGCTGATAGCCGAGCCCGACGTCGCGCAGCACGTTGATACCCGGAGTGTCGCCGGGTAGTACGAACATCGAATACCGTTGATATGGAGAAGCTTCCGGGTCAGTCATCGCCATCACGATGATGAACGATGCCATCGACGCAAACGACGAGTACCACTTCTCGCCGTTGATCACCCAATGGTCGCCGTCTTGGGTGGCGGTCGTGGTGAATACCTTCGGGTCGGCGCCGCCTTGTGGCTCGGTCATCGAGAAGCAGGAGATGATTCGGTTGTCCAGCAACGGTTCCAGATAACGCTGTTTGAGTTCGGGCGTGCCGTAGTGGGCCAAGATCTCGCTGTTGCCGGAATCCGGTGCCTGCGAACCGAAAACGATCGGCGCACACTCGGATCGGCCGAGGATCTCGTTGAGCAACGCGAGTTTGACCTGACCGTAGCCGGGCCCGCCGAGGTGCGGCCCCAGATGGGTAGCCCACAGTCCGCGCTCCTTGACGATCTTCTGCAGCGGCGGAATCAACGCCTGTCGTACCGGGTCGTTGAGGTCGTGAGACTCCTTGACGATCAGGTCAATGGGTTCGCACTCCGAACGGACGAACTCGTCCACCCACTTCAGTTGCGCCGCCCATTCCGGGTCGGTTGAGAAGTCCCAAGCCACCGATCGCCCTTTCGCTACTCAGTTGTTGCCGCTGCGCAGCGGACCGGTCATGACGACCATGATTGCCGGCGCTCCGCCGCTTCCTCGGTCGCGTGACTGAGTACCTGGTTGCGGTTCTCGAGTTCGAGGGCGGGATCGAGTCCGGTGGCGTCGACGTTGACCTGCAGTGCCCGCTTGGTCAGTTGGACGCCCAACGGTGTCAGTTCGGCTATCCGAGTAGCGATTTCGAGTGCTCGATCAGCGAGTTCCTCGGGCTCTGTGACCTCGCTGACCAGTCCGCGGCGGTCGGCTTCGTCTGCCGAAACTGTGCGGGCGGTCAGCATCCAATCGGCGGCGACGCTTGTCCCGACAATCCGCGGCAGGAAATAGCTGATGCCCATCTCGGCGCCGGAGAGACCAAGCAGGATCGCACCGTTACCGAAAGTCGCTGCGGTCGAGCAAATTCGGATGTCAGCGGCCAGGCAGAGCGCCAGGCCCGCGCCGACGCATGGGCCGTTGACCGCGGCGATCACCGGTTGCGGAACGTCGCGGATCGCCTGTGGCAGCGCCGCCATCGTCTCCTGAAAACGTAAGCGGTCGATCGCGGGATCGGTGGCTTCAGGTAGTCGCGGGCCGAAGTTGCGCATGTCGATGCCCGAGCAGAAGCCGCGGCCGGCGCCGCTGATCACGACGGCGTTGACCGAGACATCGGCGCCCACGCGCGCGAGCGTCTGCGTCAGTTCGTCGACCATGACGTCGTTGATCGCGTTCAGCCGCTCGGGCCTGTTCAAGTGCAGCACGACCACGCCGTCGTATGGCCGCTGCACGCTCAGCGTCTCGGTCGCCGTCAATCGAGCCCCTCCGTCGCGAGCTCTGGAACACTCATTCGCAGAATAGGAGAATGCTATTCTGCCCGACCGCGCCAGCGCAACGGACCTAGACGAAGTCCGATCCGCCGTCGACGTTGACCGTCGCGCCGGTGACGTAGCCGTTCCGCTTGGACGCCAGGTAGGTGGTGATGGATGCGATCTCCTCGGGGAGGCCGGCCCGCCCGAGGTCACACGGCTGGTGGAAGTTGTTTTCGATCCACGTCATGACGTCCCGCGGGTCGGAGGCGTCGAGGCCGTCGGCGGCGAGGATGTCCTTCAGGTTCTCGGTGAAGCTCGCGGTGACGATGGTGCCCGGGCAGACACAGTTCACCAGGATGCCGTCTTTGGCAAGGCTTTTCGACAGGTTCTTGGTGACGCTGGACAGCGCGGCCTTCGACGCCGTATACGCGACGATGCGTGGGCTCTGCCGCTGAATGGAGTGCGCGGACAGCGTGACGATGCGGGCCCAGTCCGCGGCGCGCAGCATCGGCAACGCGGCACGCACAGAGCGGACGCCGGACATGGTGCCCAGCGCGAAGGCCGTGTCCCAGTCGGCGTCGTCCATCTCCTCGAAAAACCCGTCACCGGGGCCGATCGTGTGGACCAGGCTGTTCAGCCGCCCCCATCGCTTGGACACCTCGTCGAAGCCGCCCGCGATCGACGCGGCATCGGTCATGTCCACGCTGATCCCGACGGCGTCGGGTGCGCCGGCGGCGCGCAGCGAGTCGACCGCAGCGTCCAGGGCCCCCTGGCCGCGCGCCATCACCGCGACGCTGGCACCGTCGGCCGCCAGAGTCTGGGCGATCGCCAGCCCCATACCCTTGCTGCCGCCGGTGACCACGGCCGTCGATCCGGTCAGTCCCAGGTCCATTGCTACTCCTTATAGTCGGTCGCGCGCGGCGATGTCGTCGATGGTTGTGGCCTTCACCCCGAGTCCGCGCAGGCAGAACCGAAGAGCGCGGCTGCGGACCTCGGCTCGTTCGCAATCGCCTGCGGCCCAGTGCCGTTCGGTGCTCGCCCACACCACGCCTTGGATGGACTGGGCTTCGGTCGCCGGATCGACGTCGTGGAATACGCCGCAGCTGACCCCGCGGCCCAGCTGCTCGATCAGCGGCTTGAGCATTTCTTCGAATGCAGGCTGAATCAGCTCGGGCGCGGCGAAGATCTGCGACTGAGCCTCGAGCGAGAGTCGGCGCAGATCGGATTTGATGTTCTCGTCGAACGCCAGATCGAGCCGGCCGTCGATCCAGGCGCCGACCGCCTCGACCGGGTCGGCGGCCTTCGCCATTTTCCTTTGCAGCCGTCGCTTTTCGGCCTGGGCCATCTCGAGAAAGACGGCGCCGACCACGTGATCCTTCGACTCGAAATGCCGGTAGAAGGCGCGGGTACTCAGCTCTGCGCGGTCCAGGACGGCCGCGACGCTGAGTCCTCGAACCCCCTGCTCCCGCAATGCTTCTGCGGTAGCGGCAACGATGGCGCGGCGCACGTCGGGATCGGGAGCCAGCTTGCTGCGACGCCGTGTACGTGGGGCGGTCATCGGGTGGCCTTAAATGAGAACAGCATTTTCGGTTAGTGTTCGATCACTACACAGCGGATTGCCGGGATTGTCAATGCCCGGTCGACCCTTCTGTCCCGACGCAGAAGTCAGGGCTGTAAGAATCACAAGGTCACGACCGTGACGTCTGGCTCGCGGCAAGGAGGGCGACGTTGACAGACCTCGACACGGCCGACGGTGTGACGGTCGTCCGGTTCGACAACGCACCGGTGAATGCGCTCGACCTGGACTTGCTCGAGGTCATCATCGCCTCGATGCGAAGTGTGCAGGGCCCGGTGGTCCTCACCGGTGCCGGGCGGGCTTTCTCCGCGGGCGTCGACCTGCGAGCCCTCATCGACGGCGGCACCGACTATGCCGAGCGTTTCGTCGCGGCATTGTCAGAAGCTTTTCTCGCGATCTACGACCACCCAGCGCCCGTGGTCGCGGCAATCAACGGACATGCGATCGCCGGTGGCTGCGTACTGGCCATGTGCGCCGACGTGCGACTGATGTCGGGCGGGACGATCGGGCTCACCGAACTCTCCGTCGGCGTCCCCTTCCCGGTGGCCGCCCTCGAAATCTGCCGCGACGCGATGGGGGTATCGGCAGCCCGAGCGGCATTGCAGGCCAAGACAATCGATGCCGACACCGCGCTGGCCCGCGGCTGGCTCGATGCGGTGGTCGCCAAGGACGACCTGCTTCCCCAGGCGTTGGCCACCGCGCGTGAGCTCGGTCAGTACTCGCCGGCCGCCTACGCCGCCACCAAAGCTCAGCTACACAAGCCGGTTCGCGCCGCGATCGACGCCGGCACCGAGGCGGAGGCGGACGTGCGGGCCAGCTGGATATCCGAGGAGACCCGCGGCCGGATCGCCGGGTTCCTCGAGTCACTAAACCGCGGCCGCTGAAGCATCGTGAGCCTCTGGATCGCCCACGCCGAGCGGACCATCAGCGAAGAAATACCCGCGCCGCCGGAGGTGGTGCGTGACTTCTACGTTGACCTGGACAACATCAAGGAGTTCCACCCTCTGGTGGTCTCGGTCAAGGTCTTGGCGCACAACCAGACCGATGAGGGCTACCAGAAGACGTATCGGGTCCATGACCGTATTCCACTGGGGCCGTTGACGATGCCCATCACCTACTGGGCGCAGGTCCAGGTCCCAACGGACGGCGACGTGATCACCGAGGCGCGTCAATTCCCCAGGGTCCGGCTCAACGGGGTGGTGAGCTTCCAGCCGACCGCCATCGGCACTCGTCTCACCGAGCGGCTGAGGATCTCAGCTCCCCGCTTACTTGCCGCAGTGACCCAACGCGAGGCCGTCGATGCTCACGGCGTCATGCTGGCCGGCATCCGCAGCCACTTCGAAAGTCGTTGACTAGATTCACTGCGCGGTCCACTCCGATGTCAAGGCGTACTTCGACAGGTACTTCGTCGAACTCCATCCGCCGTCGACCACGATCGTCTGCCCGTTGATGAAACTGCCGCCCGGCGAACACAGGAACGCCACCGTGCTTGCCACGTCGTCGACCGTGCCCAGCCGCTGGTGCGGGGTCATCTCGACCTGCATCCGGCGAAACCGGGGATCCTGCAGCCGTTCTTCGGTCATCGGCGTCTGAATCACGCCGGGTGCGACGGCGTTACAGCGGATGCCGTGTGCTCCGTACTGGCAGGCGATGTGGGTGGTCAGCGCCGTCAAGCCGCCTTTGGCCGCCGAATAAGGACCGCCGCGCAGCCCGCCCACGACAGCGAACGTCGACGTGATGTTGATAATCGCCGAACCGGTTTGCATGTGCGGCAGCACATCTCGAGCAAGCCGAAACGGTGCTCGCAGCATCACGTTGAGAAAGCTGTCCAAAGTCTCGTCGTCGGTGCCGTGCAGCGGGGTCGGGCTGCCGACTCCGGCGTTGTTGATCAAGAAGTCCACTCGACCCCAGCGCTCGACCGCAGCCGACACGATGCGCGAGGGCCCGTCGTCATCGGTGACGTCGACCGCCACCGTCACGACGCGGTCGGGATCACCGATCGCTGCGGCCACTTCGTCCAACCGGGCCTGATTCCGGCCGGTGGCCAGCACCGCCATTCCGGCTTCGGCCAGCTTGGTCGCGCATCCGAATCCAATTCCACCGCTCGCGCCGGTCACGATCGCTACCTGCATGTCATCCATCCGTCGTAGTCAGGGCCGCCTGGATCTGATGTTTGAGCACCTTGCCGGCGTCATTTCTCGGTAATGCCTCCCAGATGACCACCTGCTCGGGCGCTTTGAAGATAGCGACTCCGTGGGATTGCAGGAAGGCGCGAAGGCTTTCCGCGTCGGGATGTGGTTCGCCGTTGGGCACGATGACAGCGCAGGCCCGTTCGCCGGTGCGGGCATCCGGTAGGCCGACGATGGCGATCTCCGCGACACCGGGATGGCCGATCAATAGGTCTTCGATCTCCTTGGGTGCGATGTTCTCACCGTTGCGGATGATGATGTCCTTGGCTCGGCCGGAGACGACGAGGTAGTCGTTGTCGACCCAGCGGGCCAGGTCGCCGGTACGGAAATAGCCTCCCGCGTCGAATGATTCGGCGTCGTCGGCCGCGTGCAGATATCCAACCAGCATTTGCGGGCCGCGGGCGTGGATTTCGCCGCCGCTGTCGCCGTGCAGCACGATCTG
>CBAAAS010000145.1:0-6942 GCA_964658855.1 uncultured Mycobacterium sp. | reverse complement strand
ATCCGAGGAGCTGCACGAGCGGTTACAGCGTCGCGGAGTCCCCGCGGTGGTGCTCAACGCCAAGAACGACGCCGAAGAGGCCGAAGTGATCGCCGAGGCCGGCAAGCTCGGCGCTGTCACGGTGTCGACCCAGATGGCGGGTCGCGGTACCGACATCCGGCTCGGCGGCTCCGATGTAGACGACCATGCGGCTGAGAAAAAAGAGGTGGTCGAGCTCGGCGGATTGCACGTGGTCGGCACCGGCCGCCACCACACCGAGCGGCTCGACAACCAGCTGCGCGGCCGCGCCGGCCGTCAGGGCGATCCCGGTTCGTCGGTGTTCTTCTCCAGCTGGGAAGACGACGTCGCCTCGGCCAACCTGGAGCCCAACAAGTTGCCCACCCAGACCGACGACGATGGCCGCATCGTCAGCTCCAAAGTCGCCGGGCTGCTCGAGCACGCCCAGCGTGTCGCCGAGGGCCGCCTGCTCGACGTGCACGCCAACACCTGGCGGTACAACCAATTGACCGCCCAGCAGCGCGCCATCATCGTCGCGCGACGCAACACGCTGCTCAGCACGGCCGCCGCCCGCGAAGAGCTGGCCGAGCTGGCGCCCGACCGCTATGACGAACTGTCCGAAGAGCTTTCCGAAGAGCAGCTGGAGAAAATCTGCCGGCTGATCATGCTGTACCACCTCGACCGTGGCTGGGCTGATCACCTGGCCTACCTGGCCGACATCCGGGAAAGCATCCACCTGCGCGCCCTGGGCCGGCAGAATCCGCTCGACGAATTCCACCGGATGGCGGTCGACGCGTTCGCATCGCTGGCCGCCGACGCCATCGAAGCGGGCCAACAGACTTTCGAGACCTCACCGGCGATCGAAGACGAGCCGGGCGTCGATCTGTCGAAGTTGGCCCGTCCGACCTCGACGTGGACTTACATGGTGCACGACAACCCGCTGTCCGACGACTCACTTTCCGCGCTGAGCCTTCCCGGCATCTTCAGATAAGGTCACCGCACATGAACCGGCCGCCCGCCCACGACCGGCTCCTGACGGTGCCCAACCTGCTCAGCGGCCTCCGTCTGGCACTGATTCCGGTCTTCATCTACCTGCTGCTGGTCACTCACGCTGATGCCTGGGCGGTGGCGATCCTGATGTTCAGCGGAGCATCGGACTGGGCGGACGGCAAGATCGCGCGGCTGATGAATCAGTCCTCGAAACTCGGGGCATACCTCGATCCGTTCGTCGACCGGTTGTACATGGTGACCACCCCGATCGCCTTTGCGCTGGCGCACATCCTGCCGTGGTGGATCATCGCCGTCCTGCTGGTCCGCGATGTGCTGCTGGCCGCCGAGCTGCCGCTGCTGCGCACCCGCGGCATCACCGCGTTACCGGTGATCTACGTCGGCAAGGCCGCGACCTTCGCGCTGATGTCGGCCTTTCCGCTGATCCTGCTGGGTCAGTGGGACGCGCTCTGGAGTCGCGTCGTATTGGCTTGCGGCTGGGCGTTTTTGATCTGGGGTACGTACATGTACCTGTGGTCGTTCATGGTGTACGCCTGGCAGGTGGTCATAGTGTTGCGCCGGATGCCTCCGGTGAAGGTCCGCCATGCCTGACCAGGCACTGGGCGGCTACGAGCCCTACGCGGGTCTCAGCGCACACGAGGCCGGGCGGGTCCAGCGGATTCCGGTGCCGTCGCTTTTGCGCGCCCTACTCTCCGAGCACCTCGATCCCGGTTACGCGGCGGCCGCCGCCAAGCGGGACCCCAACGAGTCGACCGGGCGCGTGCGCGTGCAGGGCTGGTTCTGGCAAGCGCTGGCCGCATTGCTGGTGGCAGCGGTGTTCGCCGCCGCCGTCGCGCAGGCCCGGCTGGTCGCGCCCGGCGTCAGCGCCGCCCAACGGGTGCTCGCCACCGGCGTGCGCTCGGAGGAGAAGACGACGGCACAGCTCACCAAGGAGCGTAATTCGCTTGCAGCGCAACGCGATGACGTTCAGCGAGGAGCGTTGGCCGAAGATGCGGCGGGACGACGGCTGCTCGCCAGCCTCGATCGGCTCAGCTTGGCGGCCGCAAGCACTCAGGTCACCGGCCCGGGTTTGAGCGTCACCGTGACCGATCCCGGCGTCGGGCCGAACCTGTCCGACGTGTCCAAGCAGCGGGTCGCCGGCAGTCAGCAGATCATCCTCGATCGCGACCTGCAACTGGTGGTCAACTCGTTGTGGGCCAGTGGCGCTGAGGCGATCTCCGTCGACGGGGTTCGGATCGGGCCGAACGTCACCATCCGCCAGGCGGGGGGCGCGATTCTTGTCGACAACAACCCGACCAGCAGCCCTTACGCTGTGCTGGCGGTCGGGCCGCCGCATGCCATGCAGGACGTGTTCGACAACAGCCCCGGGTTGCGCAGGCTGCGACTCCTGGAAGCTTCCTATGGTGTCGTCGTCGCCGTCAGCGCCCAGGACAACATCACGCTGCCCGCCGGGGCGGTGCGAGATATCAAGTTCGCCAAACAGATTGGTTCGTAGTGCGTAATCATTACGCGCGAAAGTTACGAGTAGTGGGAGCAGAGCACCGATGATCGGTATCGCAGCGCTGGCCGTCGGTATCGTGCTGGGCTTGGTCTTCCATCCCAACGTGCCGGAGATCGTCCAGCCGTACCTGCCAATCGCAGTGGTCGCCGCGCTCGATGCAGTGTTCGGTGGGTTGCGGGCTTATCTGGAGCGGATTTTCGACCCGAAGGTTTTCGTGGTCTCGTTCGTCTTCAATGTGTTGGTCGCGGCGCTGGTCGTCTACGTCGGTGACCAATTGGGGGTTGGCACACAGCTGTCGACCGCGATCATCGTCGTGCTGGGTATCCGGATCTTCGGCAACGCCGCGGCACTGCGCCGCAGGTTGTTCGGGGCCTAGCGGGTATGAGGCCGACATGAGCGACACCGATCCCGCCCCGGACGAGACCGCCACACAAAAGCTCGAACAGGTCTCCGACGACGAGGCGGACCACCACGGCCGACACGAGCTCGGGCCACACGAGCCGCAGCCGGCGATCGGCGAACTGCAGCCCCGCGGGTTTCTGCGACGCGGCCGCAAGGCGTTCGGCACGTTGGCGGTGATGCTCTGCCTGCTGCTGGGCGTGGCCATCGCCACCCAGGTGCGCCAGACCACGTCCGGCGACTCCTTGGACACCGCGCGCCCCGCAGACCTGTTGGTGCTACTGGACTCGCTGCGCCAGCGCGAAGCCACCCTGAGCACCGAAGTCGCTGAGCTGCAGCGCTCGTTGAACGCCCTGCAGGCCTCGGGTAGCAGCGACCAGACCGCAATTCAGAACGCCCAGGCCCGATTGGCGGCGCTGTCGATCCTGATCGGCACTGTCGGGGCCACCGGCCCCGGCGTCACCGTCCGCATCGACGACCCCGGGCCCGGAGTGGCGCCACAGGCGATGCTCGACGTCCTCGACGAGTTGCGCGCGGCCGGCGCCGAGGCGATCCAGATCGGCGACCACCATCAGGCGGTCCGAACCGGCGTCGACACCTGGATCGTCGGCGCGCCCGGCGCGCTGACCGTCGACGGCAAGACCTTGATGCCGCCGTATTCGGTTGTCGCCATTGGTGATCCGCCGACACTTGCCGCGGCGATGAACATTCCCGGCGGCGCGGTCGACAGCGTCAAGCGCGTCGGCGGCACGATGTCGGTGCAGCAGGCCGACAAGGTCGACATCACCACCTTGCGGCAACCAAAACCGCGCCAATACGCTCAGCCCGTCAAGTAGTCACCAACCAGAACAGGAACACCGTGAGCGAAATCCCACCAGATTTGCACTACACCACCGACCACGAGTGGGTTCGGCGAACCGGTGACGGCACCGTCCGAGTGGGAATCACGGACTTCGCCCAGTCGGCCCTCGGCGACGTCGTGTTCGTCCGGCTTCCCGACGTCGGTGACGAGCTGACTGCAGGAGAGGCGTTCGGCGAGGTCGAGTCGACAAAGTCCGTGTCGGACCTCTACGCGCCTGTCTCGGCGAAAGTTGTTGCAATAAACGAGGATCTGGACGGTACGCCCGAGTTGGTCAACTCCGAGCCCTACGGTGGCGGCTGGCTGCTCGATCTTCAGGTCGACGGCGAGGCCCTCGAGAAGAGTTTCGGCGAGCTACTGGACGCCGAGACCTACCGCGGCTCGCTGGCCGAATGACCCTTGTTATCGTTCCCTGCGCTCGGCGAGAACGCGCGCCGGACCAAGGGACCAGCAGATGTCGCCGCCGATCCGGCGGGGGACGGCACATTGGGCTCCGGTGCACGGTACGGTCGTCACATCGACGATCACAGCGGGTGGGAAGCCGATCGGCCGGACCCAACCAGACAACGCAGCAGCGGCCAGTGAGGAGCAGCGGGTGACGGACAAGGACAACGACCTGACTTCTGATGAAGTCACCGTGGAGACGACGTCGGTCTTTCGCGCTGACTTCCTCAATGAGCTGGACGCCCCCGCACAGAAGGGCGCCGATACCACGGTGTCCGGCGTGGAGGGGCTGCCGGCCGGCTCAGCGTTGCTGGTCGTCAAACGGGGACCGAACGCCGGTTCCCGCTTCCTGCTGGACCAACCGACCACGTCGGCCGGCCGTCATCCCGACAGCGACATCTTTCTCGACGATGTCACCGTCAGCCGGCGTCACGCTGAATTCCGTTTGGAAACAGACGAGTTCCACGTCGTCGACGTCGGCAGCCTCAACGGCACGTACGTCAACCGCGAGCCCGTCGACTCGGCCGTGCTGGCCAACGGCGACGAAGTCCAGATCGGCAAATTCCGCTTGGTCTTCCTGACTGGACCGAAGGTCGGTGAAGACGGAGGGCCCGGAAGCTAGTGACCGCGCCCGAGACCCCCGCACTGAGCGGGATGTCGATCGGAGCGGTCCTCGACCTGCTACGGCCTGACTTCCCGGACGTGACGATCTCCAAGATTCGATTCTTGGAGGCCGAGGGTCTCGTAACGCCGCAACGCGCGGCGTCGGGCTATCGCCGGTTCACCGCCTACGACTGCGCCCGCCTGCGCTTCATCTTGACCGCGCAGCGTGATCAGTACCTGCCGCTCAAGGTGATCAAGGCCCAGCTGGACGCTCAGCCTGATGGCGAACTGCCGCTCACCGGATCGCCTTACGGTGTACCGCGATTGGTGACGGTGGGCGACGGCGCACCGGCCGAAGCGGACTCGGTGGCCGTTGCGGCCAGCCGCGTCCGGCTCAGCCGCGAAGATCTGCTCGAGCGCTCCGGTGTGGACGACGACCTGCTGACGGCGCTGGTCAAAGCGGGCGTGATCACCACCGGGCCGGGTGGATTCTTCGACGAGCACGCGGTGGTGATCCTGCAGTGCGCACGCGCACTCGCCGACTATGGCGTCGAACCACGCCACCTACGGGCATTTCGCTCGGCCGCCGATCGGCAATCCGACCTGATCGCGCAAATCGCCGGACCCCTCGTCAAAGCCGGCAAAACCGGTTCCCGCGACCGCGCTGACGACCTGGCACGCGAGGTGGCCGCCCTCGCCATCACGCTGCACACCTCGTTGATCAAGTCCGCAGTGCGCGACGTTCTACACCGCTGAAGGACTAGACTTCGAAACCACAGCTTGTGTACGGCGACTTGGTCTTCCACCGCGACGTCGGGGCAGGTCTGATTCGGAACGGCAGCACGTGCGGAGGGCAGACACAGATGGGTGAAGTTCGCGTCGTCGGCATTCGCGTCGAGCAGCCGCAGAACCAGCCGGTCCTGTTGCTGCGCGAGGCCAGCGGTGATCGTTACCTTCCAATCTGGATCGGCCAGTCCGAGGCCGCCGCGATTGCTCTCGAACAGCAGGGAGTCGAGCCGCCCCGCCCGCTGACCCACGACCTGATTCGCGATCTCATTACCGCACTTGGCCATTCGCTCAAAGAGGTCCGAATCGTCGACCTGCAAGAGGGCACCTTCTACGCCGACCTGGTCTTCGACCGCAATATCACCGTCTCGGCGCGGCCATCGGATTCGGTGGCGATCGCTCTACGCGTGGGCGTACCGATCTATGTCGAAGAGGCGGTGCTCGCCGAGGCCGGCCTGCTGATTCCCGACGAGAGCGAGGACGAGCCCTCTGGCGCCGTCCGCGAAGACGAGGTCGAGAAGTTCAAGGAGTTTCTGGACAGCGTCTCGCCCGACGATTTCAAAGCCACCTAGCCCGCACTCGTCCGCCGACGAGGCGCGCCGTAACCGAGCAGTGCAGATCTGAATCGTCAATATCACGGATGCGTCTCATCTGCGAGTTCGACCTCGACACGCCCATTGGATAGCGGGGAGTGACCGCCCCGACCGCCATACTTTGCTTCGACTGTTAGTTCTACAAACAACGGCAGCGAGTCGAAAAGCGTATGCTCACAGACACTCGATTGAGCAGACGCGGAAACTTGCAGCCCGCAACGAGCGCGATCGGCGAGAGGAAGCCCCCGTGGGAGATCAGCCACGTCAGGATCAACTGGATCTCGATTCCGTGACCGCGCTCGATGACGGCGCGTCGCCGCTGCCCGAGCAGACGATCCGCGTGTCGGCCGAACCCGTCCAGGGCGGCCTGTTCCCCGACGAGTCGGTGCCTGACGAATTGGTCGGCTACCGCGGTCCCAGCGCCTGCCAAATCGCCGGAATCACGTATCGCCAACTGGACTATTGGGCACGCACCTCACTGGTCGTGCCGTCGATTCGCAGCGCCGCGGGCTCCGGCAGCCAGCGGTTGTACTCGTTCAAAGACATCCTGGTGCTCAAGATCGTCAAGCGATTGCTCGACACCGGTATCTCGCTGCACAACATTCGCGTCGCGGTTGACCACCTGCGCCAGCGCGGTGTGCAAGACCTGGCCAACATCACGTTGTTCTCCGACGGCACCACCGTGTACGAGTGCACGTCGGCCGAAGAAGTCGTCGACCTGCTGCAGGGCGGTCAGGGCGTATTCGGCATCG
>CBAAAS010000144.1:0-6949 GCA_964658855.1 uncultured Mycobacterium sp. | reverse complement strand
CTTGTAAGCGGTGATCATGTTGAGCAGGTGGAACATAAAGGGTGGGTAGTTGAACGTCAGCCGGCGCAGTGGCGGGCCCAACCGCTCGCGGCAGATCTCGGCGCGCTTGTAGTAGTCCGGGCCGGAGAGACCTGCAGCGGTGTCGAACGAACCGCCGCAGATGAACTGCACCGGGTTGGCGAATTCGGGAAGCGAGATCAGCCCGTTCAACGTGCCCTGCGCGGGGTCGTAGATGTTGTAGAAGTTCGCGATACCGGGGCCGGCGACGTGCAGCACCTGCTCGATGTCGTCGCTCTGGTCGCTCAGCACCTGGGTCAGGTCGGTCAGCTTGTTGACGGTCCCGATCAGCGTCGAGTTGTTCTGCTGTAGAAAGCCTTTGACGTCGATCAGCGCCTGATTCAGGGTGCCCAGGGTGTTGTCCAGATGCGTGGAGCTCTTGGCCAGAACCTGTGATACCGAGGCCACATGCCCGGCGAACGACACGATCTGCTCGTTGCTCTTGGACAACGCGTCGACCAGCACCTGCAGGTTCTTGACCGTGCCGAAGATGTCGGAGCGCGAATCTCCCAACCTGCCGGCAGCTTGCGACAGCTCGCGCAGTGAGGTGCGGAACGAATCGCCATTGCCGCTGAACGTGTCGGCGGCCTGGTTGATCGCCTTGCCGAGCGGACCCTGCAGTTCGCCGGCCGCGGGACTGAGCTGCTTAGCCAGATCCGTCAGTGACTCTTTGACCTCGTCCCACTCCACCGGCACCGCGGTGTGGGCCAACGCGATGGTCGCCCCGTCGGGCAGGGCCGGCCCGCTGGTGTACGCCGGGGCGAGCTGAATGAACCGCGCCGCAACCAGGTTGGGCGACATGACGATCGCGCGAGCATCCGCCGCGACCTTGATGCCGCTGTCCACCAGCATGGTGATCTTGACGTCGTCGGCGCGCGGTTCGATGGAATCGATCGTGCCGACCGGCACGCCGACGATGCGGATCTGATCACCGGGGTACAACCCGACCGCGGAGCTGAAGTAGCCGACGATCTTGTTGCTGCCGCTGCTCGGCAAGACCAGATAGCCGCCCACTGCAATCGAAAAGGCCAGCAGCACAGCCAAAGCCAGCCGCACGCCGCGGCGGCGATCCCGCATAGCGGAGGAAAGGGTCATGGCGACTGCGGCCTCAACTTCCAGCGCTCTTGCACGAGGCCACGCAGGTAGTCCGCGAAACTGGCCGGCAGCTTGCCGGGCTGGAACACGCTGTCGAACACCATCCCGACTATGGGGGCGGGGAGCACGCCATAGACGTTCACGTTGAAGCCGGGCCCGGAGGCGACCACCTCACCGAGCGTAGTTGCGTAGGCCGGCAACCGTTTCAGCGCTTCGCTGATGTAATCGCGACGTTCGTTGAGGTCGTCAAGCACGGTGTTGAGCTTGCTCAGCGCTGGGCCGAACTCCTTGCGGTTGTCGGCGACGAAGCCGGACAGTTGCACCGAGACGTCATCGATGCCGGAGATCAGCTCCCCCAGCGCGGCGCGGCGCGCATCGAGTGCGCCGAACAGCTGGTTGCCGTCGACGATCAGCTTGTTGACCTGCCCGGCACGCTCGGCGAGCACGCCGGTCACTGATTTGGCATGTGCCAGAAGATGTTCCAGCGCCTCGTCGCGGGTGTTCAAGGTGCGCGACAAGGTGGTGATGCCGTCCAGGGCCCCCCGCAACTGCGGCGTGGCGTCATGCAGGGCGTCGGTGAGGACCTTCAGTGACTTCTCGAACTGGACCTTGTCCAGGTCGCCGGCGTTGTGGCCCAGGTCTTCCAGCGCGGATCCCAGAGCGTACGGCGTCGTCGTGCGGCTCAGCGGGATGGTGGTGGCAACCCCCGCTCCGGCCGGGGTCACTGCGACCGCGCGCTGTCCGAGGATGGTCTCGGTGCGGATCGCCGCCAGGGACCCGTTACCGACATTGACGTGACGATCCACCGTGAAGGCGACCTTGGCGGTGTCGCCGGCGAGCGTAACTGCTTGTACCTTGCCGACTTTGATGCCAGAGACGTAGACGTCATTGCCGGGGTTGAGCCCGCCGGCGTCGGCGAAATAGGCCGTGTAGGGCCGGCCTTGCGGCCAGAACGGCAACTTGGTGTAGCCGAATGCGACCAGGATGACGCACACGACGAGGACCATCCCGAAGATCCCGGTGCGCAGTGGGTCGCGGTCGCGGCGGTGGGTGCTACTTGTTGACAAAAGCGCACCTGCCCTTGCTCGGATCCACCTGGCCACCCATCGGAATGATGATGTCGCTGCCGGCCGGGCCGTTGATCTTCAGTGACACCGAGCAGAAGTAGATATTGAAATACGCACCGTAGGCGCCGAGCGCGGACAGCCGGAGGTAGTCCTCGCCGAGCTGTTCGATGTCGTTGTTCACCTCGGGTAGCCGGTCGTTGATCTCGCCGGCCAGCGGGCGGAGGTTCTCCAGGACGCCTTGCAGCGGTCGGCGTGAGTGTTTCAGCAGATCGGTCAGATCAGAGGTGGTGGTGGCCAGCGGCTGGATCGCGCCGGCTATCGCGTCGCGGCCCTCGGCCAAGCCGGTGATCAGTTTCTGCAACTGGTCGACGGTGTCGGAGAACTGGGCCCCCTTGGCGTCGACGGTGGCCAGTACGGAGTTGAGATTGGTGATCACCTCGCCGATCGCGTGGTCGCGCGCGCCGAGCGTCGAGCCGAATGCGTTGGTGTTGGCCAGCAAGCTGGACAGCGCCCCGCCCTGGCCTTGCAATAGATCGATCACGTAGCTGCTGACGGTGTTGAGCTTGTCGGCATCCAGTCCTTTGAGCACCGGACGCAGGCCGCCGAGTAGCGCGTCGAGGTCCAGCGCGGGCTGGGTGTGCTGCTGGTCGATCGTCCCGCCCGGCGACAGCTTGCGCAATTCGCCAGGGCCCGAAGTGATTTCCAGGAATCGGTCGCCCACCAGGTTGTCGTACCGGATCAGCGCCCGTGTCGAGGAGTACAACGTGTAACGCTTGTCCACGGTGAAAGCCACGTCCACGGTGTTGTTCGCGTTGAGCTTGACTTCCTTGACCGCGCCGACCGGCACCCCGGCGATGCGAACCTTCTGGTTGCCCTTCAGCCGGGTCGCGTCAATGAAGTTGGCGTGGTAGGTGTTTGACGGTCCGAACCGGAACTCACCGAACGTCACCACCAGGCCGAGCGCCACCAGCAACATGGTGACGGTGAAGATGCCGACCTTCACCATGACCGAGCGCTGCGATTCGATGCCGTCCATCAGAAATCGTCCCGCTCTGCGAACGCGCCGTGGAACAACCACTGCAGCGTCGACGGGGCGTCCACCTGCAGCTCGGTGAACGGCTCGTAGGGGATGTTCGCGTTGTCGGTCACGAGGAACGGTGCCCGGTACCAGGATCCGCCGGTCTGCTTGGTCGGCAGGTCAGGCAGGCCACGACAGTTCGGGCCACCGGAAGCGTTGACTCTGGGCAGGCTCTCGGGATAGGTGTAGCTCGGCGCACCGAGGACGAAGCTCGACGAGGTGAACAGACCTGCCTTGCGCACACCGAGGATGGGCGCGAATTCTTGGATACCGCGATTGATGGCGCCGAAGAGGCAACCGAATTCTGGCGAATAGTCGGCGGTGACTTTCAGCGGAGCACGCAGTCGCTTGATCCCGTCGATCAAGTTCTGCTCGGCGGGCGCCAGCGTGTCGTAAGCGTTGTTGGACAAGCCGATTGCCGACAGCAGGCTGGTGTTCAGGTTGGTCTGCTGATCCACCACCGTCTTCGCGATCGTCGGCGTGTTGTTGAAGACGGTGACCAGATCCGGTGCCGCGTCCGCGTAGATGTTGGCGACGGCGGCCGTCCTGCGGAAGTCCTGTTGCAGGGCGGGCAGCTTCGGATTGAGTTGCTGCGTCAGGGTATTCAGACCCGACAGGACGCCACCCAGGTCGCGGCCGTGGCCGCGCAGCCCCTCGGCCAGCGCGCCCAGTGTGCCGTTCAACTCGACGGGGTCGATCTTCTGCAGCAGTCCCATGAGCGACTGGAACAGCGTGTTGACTTCCAGCGAGACCGCCGAGACCGCCAGGTGTGCGCCCGGACGCAGCGCGGCGGGCGACGGGGCCCTTGGCGGGATGAACTCGACCGACTTGGCCCCGAAGACGGTGTTACTGGCGATGTGGACGGCAGCGTTGGAAGGTATGAAACGCAGCTCGCCGCCGTCGATGGCCAGCTTCAGCTGGGCTTGTTCGCCCTCGTAGCTGATGTCGTCGACCTTGCCGATTTGGACGCCGCGGTACTTGACCTTGTTACCCCGGTCCATCTCCAGCCCGGCGCGCGGCGTGGTGAGAGTGACGGTGTCGATCGGAGAGAAAGCCGATGTGTAGAACAGGTAGGTCAGCACGACGCACGCCGTCAACAGAGAGGCCAGCAGCGCCGCTGCCAGCCTCACGTGAGTGCGTTGCGCACCAGTGCTTGCCACTGTCCCCCTTACCCAGAGAGGTTGAAATTACCGGAGGCGCCGTAGACCGCCAGCGAGATGAACAAAGTAATGACGACGACCACGATCAGAGAAGTGCGCACCGCCTGGCCGACCGCCAGTCCGACGCCCACAGGACCGCCAGATGCGTTGTAGCCGTAGTACGTGTGGATCAGCATCACTCCGATCGACATCACGATCGCCTGCAGGAACGACCAGAGCAGATCGGTGGGAATCAGGAATGTGTTGAAGTAGTGGTCGTACAAACCGGCCGACTGCCCGTTGATGAAGACCGTGGTGAAGCGGGCAGCGAAGAACGACGCCAGCACCGCAAGCGAATACAGCGGGACGATCGCGATCAACCCCGCGATCAGCCGGGTCGACACCAGGTAGGACACCGAGTGCACGGCCATCGCCTCGACGGCGTCGATTTCCTCGGCAACCCGCATGGCGCCCAGTTGGGCCGTGGTACCGGCGCCGATGGTCGCGGCAAGCGCGATCCCGGCCACGACCGGAGCGACGATGCGCACGTTCAGAAACGCCGACAGGAATCCGGTCAGCGCTTCAATTCCGATGTTGCCCAGTGACTCATAGCCCTGCACCGCGATCACACCACCCGACGCCAGCGTCAAAAACGCGGCGACGCCGACCGTTCCACCGATGAGCACCAATGCGCCTGTGCCCATAGTCATTTCGGCAATCAAGCGGATGGTCTCTTTGCGGTAGCGGGTGGCCGCGTTCGGGATGTAGCGCATCGACTGGCCGTAGAACAGTGCCTGCTCTCCGAAGGTGTCGATCGGGCCGGCGAAGCGGTGGAAGAACCGCCGAAAGCGCACCGTGGCGTCGTAACTCATCGGGCCAGCACCCGGACGCCGATCGCCGTCATGATCACGTTGATCACGAACAGGCAGATGAACGCGTAGACCACGGTCTCGTTGACCGCGACCCCGACGCCTTTCGGACCGCCCTTGACGGTCAGTCCCCGGTAGCAGCCGACCAGGCCGGCGAAGACGCCGAACAGCAGAGCCTTGAACTCGGAGAGGAACACCTCGCCGAGATGGGTCAGCACGGTCAGGCCGCTGACGAATGCGCCCGGGTTGACGCCCTGCAGCAGCACCGAGAAGACATAGCCCCCGGCGATGCCGATCGCCGAGACCAGGCCATTGAGCAGCAGCGCGACGAATGTCGACGCCAGCACCCTGGGCACCACGAGACGCTGGATCGGGTCGATACCCAGCACGCGCATCGCGTCGATTTCCTCACGGATCGTGCGCGCACCCAGATCGGCGCAGATTGCGGTGGCGCCGGCGCCCGCCACTACAAGCACGGTGACGACGGGTCCGAGCTGGGTGATGGTACCGAAGGCGGTGCCCGCACCGGACAGGTCGGCGGCACCGATCTCGCGAAGAAGGATGTTGAGCGTGAAGGCCACCAGAACCGTGAACGGGATAGCCACCAACAGCGTCGGGACCAGGGAAACCCGGGCGATCATCCAGGTCTGGTCGAGGAACTCACGGAATTGAAAGGGCCGCTGAAACGTCTTGCGAAAAGTCTCCAGCGCCATCTCGACGAAACCGCCCACGGCCCGAGCCGGAACCGCGAGTTGTTCGAACAACCTGATCCCCTTCTCGCGCGGGTGTCCCCACCTTCGGCAACGAAGCCCTTGTGTCCCCGGTGACGCCGCCTTAGCTTGATTCTGAGCAGCAGCGGTCCGCGTGAGCCGGCCAATCGTAACTAGAACAAGTTCGGAGTGTCAAAGAACCACAGAATTAGACAAAAGTAAGTAATTCAGCAGGTCAGAGCGTTTGTGACGCAAGTCATTCTGAAACGTGTTCTAGTCGAGTTGGAAACGACACAGGGGTCTCGGACGCGTACCGATCAGTCCACCAACCCGACCGCCGAGAAAGTGCGTTTCGGATCGCGGCCGGCGAAATAATCACTGAGTTCGGAGCTGAGGTTGCCGGGATCCCACGCCTGCGCGCCCGCGTCAAACTGATGCTCGATTGTGGGCGCCGCCATAAGCGTCACCTGCGGTCCGTATACGACAAACACTTGGCCGTTGACTTCCTTGGCCGCCGGCGACGCCAGGAAGTTCACCAGGGTCACGACGTGCTCGGGCGATAGCGGGTCGATCTCGCCGTCGGCGACCTCCGGGGCGTCACCGAATACATCGGCGGTCATCGCGGTCCGGGCCCGCGGGGCGATCGCGTTGGCGCACACCCCATACCGGCCGAGGCCCCGGGCGGCGGTCAGGGTCAGCGAGATAATTCCGGCCTTGGCGGCGCCGTAATTAGCCTGTCCAATCGGGCCTGTCAGCCCCGCTTCGGAAGAAGTATTGATGATCCGCCCATAGATCGAGCCGTCGGCGTCTTTGGCCTTGGACCGCCAGTACGTCGCAGCGTTGCGGGTCAGCAGGAAGTGGCCGCGCAGGTGCACGGCGATCACCGCGTCCCACTCCTCGTCGGACATGTTGAACAGCATCCGGTCGCGGGTGA
>CBAAAS010000143.1:0-6963 GCA_964658855.1 uncultured Mycobacterium sp. | reverse complement strand
GGGATTTCGTCGAAGGAACATTGATGACTGAGCTGAACACGACGCTGTCGCCCGCACTGAGCAGAGCGCTGGATCTGCTTGTCGACCCACCCTCCGAGCCCGATGTCAGCAACGGTTACCTGGATTTGCTGGGCGCCGCCACCGATGATGATGTCGCCAAGAACGGCGGCGCTATCCAGGCGGCCTGGGCATCGCCGATCGGATCGTTCGTCTACGACAACGCGCAGGCGCTGACCCGGCGATTCATCGCCGCGATGCAGCTTCCGATCGACTGGCTTCAACTCCCGGAAGGCGGTGTCGCGCTGGACGTCGGCTCCGGGCCCGGAAATGTCACCACGTCATTGGCGCACGCTGCCGGACCCCACGGGCTCGCGCTGGGCATCGACATCTCCGAGCCGATGCTGGCCCGGGCGGTGCGCGCCGCAGCGGGACCCCAGGTCGGCTTCCTGCGGGCCGACGCGCAGAAGCTGCCGTTCCGCGACGGGAGCTTCGACGCCGCGATCTCGCTTGCGGTGCTGCAGTTGATCCCCGACCCCGCTGCCGCGCTGGCCGAGATCGGCCGCGTGCTGAAGCCCGGTGGACGACTGGCGGTGATGGTCCCGACCCTGCGTCCGCCGGTTGACCTGTGGCGCGCGCTGCCCACCGGCGGAGCGCATATCTTCGACGAAGACGAGGTCGGCGACATCCTGGAAAGCCACGGCTTCACCGGCGTGCGGGTCAAGAGCGCCGGCACTTTTCAGTGGGTGCGCGGCAAGCGCTCCTGACGGCGCGGCATTCAGATGGGAGGCCGGTTTTCCCGCACGCCCCCGTACATGCCCCGACGCACGAGCAACGGCATCACCAGTCGTTCGACTGGCCATGACGGCAAGCGGAATGCCTGCCCGGTGGGCAGGAAGACCTCTAACCCGTCGGGCTGGATTCCCAGGACCGAGCCCCACCTGCGGCCGGGTGCGCGGTAGGTGCCCGACTTCCCCCCGGCCAGTTCGGCGCGGACGTTGCGCGCGACCAGCGCGTCGCCGCGATTACGGGCGGAGCTGCGCAGCGGGTCGGTGGCCGCGACGTCACCGGCCGCGAACACGTCCGGGTGGCCGGGCGCCCGCAGTTCGGGGGTGACGCGAACGAAGCCGCCGTCGTCGAGCAGCTCGCGCGGCAACCAGTCGGTGTTGGGGTGCACCCGGCCGATCGCCCAGAGCACCGCATCGGCCGAAGCCGCCGGCTGTCCGGTGCTCCAGTCGACGCCCGCGCTGGTGATCTCGTCACCCGCGAAGCCGTTGGTCAGCACCGCTCGATGGCCCGGGTGGAGGCCGACCCCGAGCCCGGTCAGGCGGCGCTGAATGCGCTGCCAGATCCGCGGGTGGTAGTCGCCGAGCGCGCGATCACCGGGGAAATAGAGGTCCATTCGCTTGTCCGGCCACGTGGTTGCGAGGTTCACCGCGCTGGTCACTGCGGCGGCTCCGCCGCCGACGACGATCACGGATGCGGCGGCAGCCAGCCGATCGTGTGCGGCGTGCAGATCGGCTCCGACGTCGGCGGCCGACTGCAGGTTCGGCCGGCGCCAGAAGCCGTTGGTTACTCCGGTCGAGATGACCAGGGCGTCGTATCCCTCGACGAACGGCGCGCCGTCGTCACCGCGGCCGGACACGGTCCGAGCGGCCAGGTCCACCTCGGTCAACGCGCCCTGGATGATCCGCACCCCGTCCAGGCGGCGGAATCTGTCGAAGGGAATCCAGTAGTCACGGGCCCAGTCGCGGGGGCGGGCCAGTCGGACACCGAGTTCCTGGCCGCTGACCAGACCTGGTTTGACCGAGACGCCGACCACGTCGAAATGTTTGGCGAGCCGGATCGCTGCGAGAACGCCCACATCGCCCAAACCCGCGACGACGACGCGTTTGCGGCCCATGCCGAAAAACTGTAACAGGTTCTAGTTCGTGGCAATCGACGTTAGGGCTGCTGGTCGCTTTGTCAGGATTTTGCGGCTCGGTGCCCATCCAGCAGGCCGGTCAATCCGCTCGGTTGGTGAGGCCCGATCGCGATCTGTTCGAGGACACCGACGCCGCGGCGCTCACCCATCGTCGCGGTCACTAGATTTTGAATGTGGATCGAGGCGAAGTCGTTCGGATTGAACTCGTCGAGTCGGATTGATTCACGGCCGGTCTCGAGTTGCCCGTGCAGGCTTCCGTGACCCCAATGTGGGTGCCAGTAGCCGATTCCACGCATACGGAACGTGAAGACCTTCTCGAGCTCGACGAGAACCTCTCCCTCGACGGGGTCGTCAAACCACAGTCGTGCGCGTTTCATTTCTCGGCGCCCCGGCTCCCACTCCAATTCGTAACGGACGTCGTGGCATTCCCGAACGCCGGCCCTGCTCCACGGGGCGGCGCCATCCGGGATGGGATCGATGACGAGGGCGGTCTCGAGCCATCTCCTGCCGTCCTCGTGCTCGTGCAGCGCCAGATGAGTGAAGCGGTCGCCGAAATGTATTGGCGCCCATAGCCAGAACACCTGAAACGGCATGGGCTCGCGGATGACCTGCACCTGTTCACCGACGGGGCGGATTCCCCAGGATCGGTCTCGCGTGCCCGACACCTCGGCTGGGTCGATCTGCAATTCGTCACCGTCGA
The DNA here is from genome assembly GCA_964658855.1 of uncultured Mycobacterium sp. Classification (GTDB taxonomy): domain Bacteria; phylum Actinomycetota; class Actinomycetes; order Mycobacteriales; family Mycobacteriaceae; genus Mycobacterium. Next base: position 4,342 of record CBAAAS010000143.1, on the reverse strand, counting down.
CGGTGACGGTGCCCCGCCAGGTTCCCCACTGGGTCAGCCGCGTGTGATCGGTGAGCAGGATGCCCTCGGCTGTGCGCCGCTGTTGACGGGGTTCCTCGACCGCGACGGTCGTGGCGCGGAAAGTCAGGTCGCACGCGATGCCGTGTTCATTCGGTTCGACGATGTAGCGAAGCGTATGCATCGGTTCGATCACCTCGATGCGGATCGGCCCGATGCTGGTCGACCGGTCGGTGGGCATCGCCCCGGAGGCGAAGATCGAATGCTCCACTCCGTCGCGGACGATGCTGAACGCCGCGTCGATCACCCCGCGTACCGGGTAATGACCCATTGCCGCGCCGAAGTAGAACGCAGCGTCTTGGCGATGCCCGTTGAACCAGTACCGGTCGTAGTGGTTGATGTCACCGGTGGCAGGGTGCGCGATTGGATCGGCCGAGGGGTGGATCGGAAAGTCGTCGAAGGGGCTGAGCACGTTCCTCCAATAGGTCAGAGTTTGGCGACTGCGCCGCCGTCGACATCGAGGACTGCGGCGGTGATGAACGCGGCTTCGTCGGAGGCCAAGAACGCGACGGCAGCAGCGACGTCCTCGACGCGGCCGTGGCGCTTGAGCAGCTGAATGTTCTTGTAATGCGGCCAGAAGAGGCCGTCCTCACCGAGCACACCTTCCCACTTGTCGGTCAGAATGCGTCCCGGACGTACGACGTTGACCCGCAGCCCGTGTTCGCCACCGCGGCCGGCGAGATGTATTGCAAGCCCCTCTATTCCGGCTTTGCTCGCCTGGTAGGCGGCAGACGGTTGGAACCCGCCCATTTCCTGCATCTCGTGCGCGCCGACACCCATCCACGCAGACAGGGACGAGATGACGACGATGTTTCCCTTCGTCGACACCAGATGCGGCCATGCCTCACGACACGTGAGCATCGTGCCGTGCAGGTTGATGTCGATGAGCTCCCGCCACTGCTCGAAGGACTCGTCGGGCCAGGGCCCGATGTTAGCGCCGCCTGCGTTCGCGACGAGTACGTCGAGGCGCCCGTATCGGTCGTGCGCCGCCTGGATCAGTGCGCGAACGGACGCCTCGTCGGTGATATCCGCGGCGATGAACGACACTCCGTCCGGCAAGGCCGATTCCGGCGCGTGTCGCGCACAGGTGACAACCGAAGCGCCTTCGCCGACAAGGCGTTCGACGATGCTGCGCCCGATTCCCGTTGTCCCACCGGTCACGACCGCGACGCGGCCGAGGTAGCGCTCAGTCATAGCAGCGACATCGCATCGAGGTCGTTGATCGCCGTCGCCGACCGCTCGGCCATCACGGTGAACATCTGATCGCCCCGGGTGGTGACCTGGGCGACGGAGGCACCCAACACGGTGATGAAGGGGCCCTGAAACAGCCCGTATCGGTAATCGTCCCAACACCTTTCGGCGCTGTAATTCTCGACCCCGAACTCGACCAGTCGATGATGATAGTCATCGACTATCCCCTTCTCGCCGGCACGACGATCCTCGGTCGACAAGCCAGTGGCGACGAGGAACGCGACATCGCGCAGCGGGCATCCGACCATGACGACCTGCCAGTCGACCGCGACCACCGGGCGAGACGCGCCCGCCTGGGCGAACAGCAGGTTGTCCAGGCGGTAATCGCTGTGCAGCAGTGCGAACGGTTCGGGCCTGGCAGTCGCCCAATCGACGAAGTGGTCAGCGAAGCCGCGCAGCGTTACCGCGGTCTGCTCGCTTACCGGGTAGCGCTCCAAAAACTGCGCGGTGGCATCCAGCAGGATGGGCGCAGCGAACTCCGCGTGCGCCAAGAGATCCGGTATCAGCCAGTCGAATTCGCGAATCGATGGGTTGTTCCACGTCGGTGCATGCAGTCCAGCAACGTTGACGGCGGCCGCCCTGGCCTGATCGACCGTGCAGCCGGCGATCTGATCGCCCTGCTGCGCCGGTGCAAGGTCTTCCAGCACGAGGGTGAAACCGTCGCCCTGCTCATTCATCTGGGCGAGATAGCACTGCGGGGTGTCGACGTGAACATTGGGAGCCACCTCCCGATAAAACGATGTCTCGCATCGATATCCAAGTTGTCCCGCGGCGCGACTGTCGGGATCGGTAGCCGGGAGTTTCACGATCAAACGATCTGGGCCTTCGCCAGCGGTATATGCGATCAACAGGCGATAGCAGCTACCCATCTGCCCCGTGCCGACCACCTCGGTGGTCACCTGGCCAACGGTGGCGGCGATGCCGTTCTTTTCCAGAATGGCGGTCGTCCACTCCGGGGTGATGGCGTCCACCGCTTCTAAAGCCATCATGTCCATCAACTGGGGGTCCCGAAATCTCGCAATTGCCGACTTCCTATCTCCCGTATCCGACCCATTACGCAGGCTCCGGTAGATCCTCCACCTCGACTCAGACGCATCAACGACGGGTGGCGGTCAGCGGAAGGTGCTCATGACGACGGACCAGAAAACTATCAGCCCAACGTGGTGTCTCGGCAGAATCGACGGTGAAACCTCGTGTCCGTTGCAGCAACGTGGTCAACACGGCCCTGGCTTCAATTCGGGCGAGCGCGGCCCCCACGCAGTAGTGGATACCGTGCCCGAAGGCGAGGTGGCGCCGGGGTGATCCTCGGGTGAGATCGATGATGTCTGGGTTGTCGAATTGTGCAGGATCCCGGTTCGCCGATCCGAACAGCAGCACGGCCGTGGAGCCTGCCGGAATGTCGACACCGCCCAGCGTCGTGTCGTGGGGAATGCTGCGCATCTGTTGGCGGAATGGCGATTCGAGCCGCAATGCCTCTTCGACGAACGTGTCGATCAATTCCGGCTTTTCACGCAGTCGTTGTTGCAGTTCCGGGTCGTCGGCGAGCAGCCGAACGGCGTTGCCGACCAGGCTGCTGGTCGTTTCGCCGCCTGCGCTGAGCAGCGTGTGCAGGATGATCTGCGCCTCACCCTCCTGCAGGGTGCCGGCATCCAGTGCCCGCCGCACCGCGAGCAGGATGCCGTCCTCGTCAGATTCCGTGGTGCCGGCGATCTGCAGCCGGATCCATTCCTGAATGATGCCGATACGGGTGACGAGTTCGGTCAGGCGGTCCAAGGTCAAAGTGCCGCCGATCATGGCGGTCGAGTCGAACGCGGCCTCCAGCAACTGCGCCGGGTTGATGTCACGGAACCCAATCAGCTTGGCCACCACGGTGATTGGCACGACGTTGCCGACGGTACTCATGAACTCGAACTTGTCGTCACTCAGCGCCTGGTCGATAGCCGTGGCGCACAGCGCCCGGATGTCACCCTCCAGGGGTGAGCATCCGACGGGCCACCAGTTCCGGGAACACGGCCTTCCGTTGGACCGTGTGCAGCGGCGGGTCGGCGGTCGCGAGTGTCGGTGGCGCGGTGCCCCCGAAGTCGAGCCGCGCCGGCAGGCCGTCCTCGTCGCGATAAAGCAGCGACACGATGTTGGAGGAGAAGTCCTCCGGGCGACCCACCGCTTCAGTGATCAAGTCGAACGTGGCAACCGTGACCACGTGGGTGCCTGGCACCGTCCAGACCGGCGCGCGGTCCCGCAGGGTCCGGTAGAAGTCGTACGGCTCATCGAGGATGTTGGGCCGCAACAACATCGAAGCAGTCAACTCACTCATGCGTATTCTCGGCCAGCTGGTTGAACAGGCCCATCGACTCCCCGTAGACGTAAGACTCGGTGACCTTGTCCCCGGTGAACGTATAGACCTCACACGTATCTACGGCGATCGCGCGATGCGTCGGCGCGATGCCCCCGTAGTCACCGGTGTGGACGCCGCGCAGCGTCCACCGCGCGCAGACGTGACCGTTGCCCCCGAACAGCAGGTCCTCGTCGAGGTGGAGCCCGTCGAATGCCGAAAAGAGTTGCCGGAGGTTCTCCCGAATGTCCGACACCGTGAGCGCCATATTCAGCCCGCCCACCCGGCGCAGGCAGTCAGGCGCGAACCCGCTCAAATAGCCCTCGATGTCACCCTCGTTCAATGCGGCCACAGCCCGCCTCAACAGGGCCGCTTCCTTTTTGCCGCTCACCGGACACACCACTTCGTGGACACTCGTCCACTTTGGTGGACATACGTTCATAAATCAAGACCGGTGTTCGCTAGGGTGTGCTCGTGACCGATTCGGTGGGTGACGACCCACGCATCCGGCGCCGCGCGGCCAGACGCGCCGCGAGCACGGCCGAGATCCTCGACGCCGCGGAGCGGGTGTTCAGCGAGGACGGTCTGCGCGACGGATCGTTGCGCCGAATCGCCGAACTGTCGGGATACTCGACCGCCGCCATCTACAAGTTCTTCGACAGCAAGCAACACCTGGTCGTCGAGACGCTCAACCGCCGCGGC
>CBAAAS010000142.1:0-6968 GCA_964658855.1 uncultured Mycobacterium sp. | reverse complement strand
TGGAGCCCGCAGGGTCTGGCTGGCGGTGCGCACCCCGCCACATCTGGTTCGCCGGGCTATCGGGCCCATACCGTCGGATGTCTTCCTGGAACTGTTCGCGCGCGTCCCCGCGCGGATGGTCGACCCGGTGGTCGCACGGCTCAATCGACTACTGCTGGGCGATCTTTCGCCCTACGGCTTCGGTCGGCCACCGTTCGGGCTGAAGGCGACAGTGGAGACTCGCGGCCGAATTCCCACCCTTGCCGATGAGTTGGTCAGCGTCGTGCGGGCCGGCCGGATTGACGTGGTTGCCGCGGTCACGGCGCTCGAGACCAAACGGGTGATCCTGTCCGACGGCACCGCGATCGCACCCGACGTGATCATCACCGCCACCGGCTTCGACCCCGACCTCAACGGTCTGGTCGGTCATCTCGGCGTTCTCGACGATCACGGCAATCCCCGCGGCGGCTTTTCCTCGGATCTCGGCGACGGAATGTTCGCGATCGGTCACGGCATCCCACCCAACGGCCCGCTGCGGGCGATCCGGCTGGCTGCGACGCCGTTGGCCGCTCGGATCGCGGACTACCTGTCGACCACGACGAGAGGAAATCAATGGCATTACTCACCGCAAAGCGATTCTTCTACCGCGGTGTAGACGGATACGAGGCAGCCCGTCGCGAGACGGTGTGGAACGGCATTCTGCCGCAACGTTTTCCCGATGTGATCGTGCAAGCTTGCGATGCCGACGATGTTGTCGTCGCGATCCGCTATGCGCGTGCGCAAGGCTACCGGGTCGGCATTCGTTCCGGCGGACACAGCTGGACGGCAAGCCATTTGCGCGACGGGGGCATGCTGCTCGACGTCAGCCGTTTGGATCACTGCCGCATCAACGCCGACGCGATGACCGCCCGCGTCGGTCCGGGCGTGATCGCCAGTGCCTTTGCGACCGATCTCGACGCCCAGCGCCTGTTCTTCCCGGCGGGCCACTGCGAAGGCATCCGCCTTGGCGGGTATCTGCTGCAGGGCGGGTACGGGTGGAACAGCAAGGTGGTCGGCCCGGCATGCGAAAGTGTGCTCGGGTTGGAGGTCGTCACCGCCGAGGGCGACAAGGTCTACTGCGATCCGCAGCATCATCCCGACCTGTACTGGGCGGCCCGCGGCAGCGGACCCGGATTCTTCGGTGTGGTCACCTCTTTCACGTTGCGACTGCATCCGCGGCCGGCGGTCCTTGGCACCTGCTTGTACATGTATCCGATCGAGGTCGCCGACGAGGTGTTCAGCTGGGGCAGGTCGATCAGCGGTGAGGTCGACGACCGGGTCGAACTGCAGATCCTCACGTCACGCAACGCCCCGGAAGTCGGGCCCGATGTGGCGACCATCGCGATCGCGTCGCCGGTGTTCGCCGACTCCGACGAAGAGGCCGCGAAAGCCCTTGCGATCCTCGGCACCTGCCCGGTGATCGACCAGGCGATCGCCAACGTTCCGTACCTGCCGACGACTCTGGCGAACTGGTACGCGGCGGTGATGATGAAATACCCTGAGGGCCAACGGTATAGCGTCGACAACATGTTCACCTCAGCTTCGGCAGAAGAACTGCTGCCGGGCATCCGCGCCATCATCGACACCTTGCCGCCGCATCCTTCGCATTTTGTCTTCGCCGGCTGGAAGCCGTCTGCGGACCGCGCCGAGATGGTCTACGGAGTGGAGGACGAGATCTACTTCGGGCTCTACACCGCTTGGGGTGATTCGGCCGACGACGAACGATATGGCGACTGGGCCCGGTCCAACATGGCCGCGATGTCGCATCTCGCCACCGGTATCTCACTGGCCGACGAGAATCTTGTCCAGCGGTCGGCCACGTTCATCACCGAGTCGAACATGGCCCGCCTGGACCACATTCGGGCCGCCTACGACCCGGACGGAATGTTCCACAGCTGGCAGGTGTAGAGCTGAGGTCTCTGCTGTGCAAGAACTGTCAGAGTGAGCGTTGCAGCAGCACGTTGCCGTTGTCGGCGGAAACCACTTGCACCTGGACGATCTGGTCGACCGGTGTTGATGTACTGCCGGCCAGCTTCGCTGTGTGGCCCGGGTCAGCGACCCAAGTGGCCAACTGAGTGTGGGTGCCGTCGCGACTCACTACGACCATCGCCAGCTTGTCGTGGTGAGCAGTCACCGGAGCCAGGCAGACGCAGTTGAGGTCGATGTAAGTGCCCCAGTTCTGGCTGCTGAGCGCCACCGTCGAAGCCAGGGCGGTGGTGCCGACCTGATCCATCGTCAGCGCAGACACGCCGGCCTGGGGCGGCGATGACGTCGGGTGCAGGCCTGATATTCCGAGGAAAAGGCCGACCGACAGCAGCACGGCTGCAGCAGCGGCCGTCGTCCAGGTCAGCATCCGGGTGCGGCGCCGGCGGCGGTGCACCTCGGTCATCAACGAAGGCAGCAGGTTCGGCGTCGGCTCAGGCGCTGCGATGTGGCCGTCGGCATCCATCGCGGAGACGGTGCCGCGGTCGAGCTTGGACAGTAGTGCCGGTATGCCGCTGAGTTCGCTGACGGCCTGGCTGCAACTCGGGCAGACGCTCAGGTGCGCCTCGAACTCACGGCGATCGGTGGGCGACAACGATCCGAGGACGTAGGCCGCATCCCAGGTCTCGTAGTCGTGGCTGGCGCCGGCAGGCAGGTCGCGGTCACCGGACGGGCCGAAACCCCCGACAACCCTCATCGTCTCTCCCCAGCAGCGTTCATACACAGGTATTCGAAGCCGGCAGCGTCTTGGACGGCCCGGCACATTGTCATTCGGATCGTCATCGGGTCACTCCCATTTCCTGCAGAGTGAGCCGGAGAGCCCGTACCCCATAGTGTAGCCGCGACTTGACCGTTCCCTCGGCGATGTCCAGGTCAGCGGCTATTTGTGCGGTGCTCCAGCCCCGGTAGTAGGACCGCTCGACAACGGCTCGATGGTCGACCGACATCTGCGCCATGGCGTCGGCGATCAGCAGCCGGTCCAGCGCCGAATCGACCTGGTCGGGCGTAGATCGCTCCGGTACCCCCGGGTCCTCCAGCGAGGCAACGACGTTGCGGAACTTCGGACTACGTCGTTCATCGATGATCATGTTGCGCGCGACCGTGAAAAGCCATGCGCGCGCGGAACGTTCGGTGTCGCCGATCACCTCGGGATGCTGCCAGGCCCGCAAAAGCGTCTCCTGGACCACGTCTTCGGCGCGACTCGCATCGCTGGTCAGACGAAGTGCGTACCGCCACAACGGTCCAGCGTGCTCATCGTAGAGCGCCTTCATCAACGCAGCCTCGTCGCCACTCGCACCGGTGAGTCGACTCACTCGATCACCTCCTGACAAGTGATACGAGTTGCGCCCCTTTCCAGTTCACCTCTGGCATGCAGCATCATGGTCGCACTCAGTCCGGAATCCAGTTGCCGTGGAAACCATGTGGCACGCGGCGCGGCATCCGGATCCGGGCGACCGGGTCGGCCGCGAAATCCGAGGCATCGATGATCACCAGGTCGCTGCTGTCGGTCTGCTCGTCGTAGACGTACGTCAGGTACCAGCCGGAGAGTTCGTCGGGCTGCCCGGCCGCGGGTGCGAACACCGCCTCGCCGGGCGCTCCTGGTGATCCATGCCCGCCGCGGTCGAACCGATGCTCGATTGCGGTGTCGCCCTGCAGGTCGTAGCGGACCAGCGCGCCGCTGCCGACAGCAACGGAGTAGCGCGCGGCCGTCCCGGCCAGCCGATCGTCGACGCGCGGGAACTCCACCCCGCGGTCGTCGAGCTGACGCTCCTCGACCACCCCGGTGTCCAGGTTGATCGTCCAGCGCCATAGGGCCGCGTCGCTACCGAAATCACTGTTCCGACGCCACATTTCGTCGTACCTAAGCACCTCGAGCACGAGGGCGTTCCCGCCGGATGACGCCAGGTCGTAGGCGTTGGCGATATGGAAGACGAAGCACGGGTCGATGTCGAACCAACGCAGCTGACCGTAGGGGTCGTCGCGGCGAAGTACGCCTACTCGGGCCCGGTACTGGTCGTCCCAGCGATACGGCAGATCCCGCTGATATGGGCGCGTGAGCGCGACTCCCAGGTTGAACAGCAGCGGAAGATCAAGGAAGACAACGTATTGCGCGGTCAAGGCGAAGTCGTGCATCAACGTCAGCGCGGGCACTTCGATGGGCCGGCTGACCGTCAGCCGACCGTCGGCATCGGCGCGGTGATAGCTGACATGAGGTTCAAAGATGTTGCCGCACCCGAAGAAATGCAGCTCCCCGGTGCTGGGGCAGATCTTCGGATGTGCCGTCATCGAGTCGGTCAAGGTGCCACCGAAGTCGTAGACGCCCAAGGTCCTCAGGTCGTTGCTGATCTCGTAGGGCAGCGAGAAGTCCATCAACGCCAGCGTCTTGCCGGCATGCCGGACGACGTGGGTGTTGGCGATGCTGGAGTGCAGGTTTCGGCTGCCGTCGTCGTTGTACGGCGGGAAGGGATTGTCGAAGCTCTCGGTGCGCACCCAGCGATTGCGGTACCAGGCGGCGCGACCGTTCTCCAATCGGACACCGTGGACCATGCCGTCACCGACGCACCAATGGCCTTCGCCTGCACGCGGATTGGGCCCATTGCGCAGGTACCAGCCGTTCAATTCGGCGGGAATACTGCCTTCGACCGATAGGTCGAATTCGGTCAGCTCGTCGTGGACGGGTGCGTAATTTCCGGTGCGGAAGACCGGAAAGACCGTTTCCGCCTCCACGGTCGGCGCCGACACCAGTTGCACGCGCTGGGATGCCGCGGCCAGCCGCTGATCGGCCTTCGCCATCAGTGCCGGCAGCAGGTCAGGGCATGGCGGCACCGGTGCGTCGTCGCCGGCCAGCGTGAGCAGCGGCACGACGCCGGCCAGCTCGGCCACCGCCTCCGAGCACGACGTGCAACCGGCCAAATGCTCCTCGTATTCACCACGGTCGGCCTCCGAGAGCGCGCCAAGCACGTATGCGGCGTCCCACAGTTCGTACTCGTGGGCGCCCTGCGGCACGTTCCCGTTCCTGTTGTCCGTCATTGCGTAACACCCATTTCCACCAGGGCCTGGCGAAGTCCTCGCAGCGCATAGTGCAAGCGCGACTTCACCGTGCCCTCGGCGATGCCGAGATCGGCGGCGATCTGCGCGGTGGTCCAGCCCTGGTAATAGGACCGGCTCACCACCGCCCGATGTTCTTCGGACAGCTGCGCCAGCGCGTCGCCGATCAGTGCCCGGTTCAGCGCCCCGCTTGCCTCGTCGGGGCCTGCCCGTTCAGGCAGGCCTGAGCTGTCCGACGGGATTACCTCGTGGCGGAATTTCGCGCTGCGCCGGTCGTCGATGACCATGTTTCTGGCAACCGTGAAAAGCCACGCACGCGGGGACTGACCGTTGCGCAGGACGTCCGGGTGTTGCCACGCCCGGAGCAAGGTTTCTTGCACGACGTCCTCGGCGTGGGCATGATCACCGGTCAACCGCCAGGCGTAGCGCCACAAAGCAGCGGCGTGCTGATCGCACAGCCGCTCCAAAGCGTTCGCGTCGGCGCCGGCGCCGGGTATGTCCATCACCAGCCTCTCGGTGATTGACACGGTGCAGGTGTCCGTTTGGTTCACCTCCGCCCGAGACGACGTCAGCCGAGGGTCAGGATGCGGGGCCCGTCTTCGGTGGCAGCCACAGTGTGCTCCCAGTGTGCGGCACGCGAGCCGTCGGTGGTGGTGACCGTCCATTCATCGTCGAGGATCACGGTCCTGCGCGTTCCCAGGGTCAGCATCGGCTCGATCGCCAGCACCGATCCCACCGCCAGCAGCGGACCGCGTCCGGGGGCGCCTTCGTTGGGCAGGAACGGGTCCATGTGCATCTGCCTGCCGATGCCGTGCCCGCCGTAGCCCTCGACGATGCCGAACTTGCGTCCGTAGCGGGCCTCAGCCGCGTGGGTGGCGGTTTCGATGGCGTGTGAGACGTCGGTCAAGCGGTTACCAGGGATCATGGCTGCGATCCCGGCCTCCATGGACTCCTTGGTGGCCTGCGAGAGCAGTTCGTCGGCGGGGATGAGTGCGCCCACACCAAAGGTGATCGCGGCGTCGCCGTGCCAGCCGTCCAGAATCGCACCGCAGTCGACGGAGACCAGGTCACCGGCGGCGAGCTCCTCGACGGCCGAGGGGATGCCGTGCACGACGCGGTCGTTGACCGATGAGCAGATCGAAGCCGGATAGCCGTGGTAGCCCAGAAACGACGGTATGGCACCGGCGTCGCGAATCACCGATTCGGCGATCTGGTCGAGGTCACGCGTCGTCGCCCCGGGAACCGCGGCTTCACGTGCCGCCGCCAACGCAGCGGCGACCACGGCGCCGGCTGCGGCCATCGCATCGAGTTCAGCGGCGCTGCGCTGCGGCACCACCTTGCGACTGCGCAGGCCGGCCAGGCCGATCACCGTTACTTCCCGAGTGCCTGCAGCGCGCGAGCGAACACTTCGTCGACCGTGCCCACGGCTTCGACGGTTTTCAACTCGTTGCTGTAGTACTCGATCAGCGGCGCGGTTTCGTCACGGTAGACGTTCATCCGATTACGGATCACGTCGTCGGTGTCGTCGGCGCGGCCGCGCGCCTTGAGCCGCTCGAACAGGGCTTCTTCGGGCACGCGGAGCTCCAGCACCGTGTCGAGTTGGATCCCTCGGCGTTCGAGCATGTCGTGCAGCGCCTTGGCCTGCTGCACCGAACGCGGGTAGCCGTCCAGGATGAAGCCGACCTCGGTGTCCGGGTTGCTCAGCCGGTCGTCGACGAGCTCGTTGGTCAGTTCGGAGGGCACCAGATCTCCGGCGTCGAGGTAGCTCTTGGCTTTGAGTCCCAACTCGGTGCCGTTGCCGATGTTTTCGCGGAACAGATCACCGGTGGACAGGTGCGGCAACTCGAGCTTCTCGGCCAGCTTCACGGCCTGCGTGCCTTTACCGGCCCCGGGCGGCCCCAGCAACACAACTCTCACTT
>CBAAAS010000141.1:0-6970 GCA_964658855.1 uncultured Mycobacterium sp. | reverse complement strand
TGCGGGGAGCTTACAAGTCGCACCCGCGCCGCCACAGAGTAAACGAGAACCTGTTCTAGTCCGCAGTGGTGGCGCGTGACGCGTCGACCGGCGACCAGCCGTTAGGCTTGGGAGTCGTGGCTTCGCAGGAACCTGGGCAGCAGCCCCCGACCGCACGGCAACCGACCCTGTGGGCGGTATCGGATCTACACACCGGCCATGTGGGCAACAAGCCCGTCACCGAATCCCTGTATCCGTCGACGCCGGACGACTGGCTGATCGTCTGCGGCGACGTCGCCGAGCGCACCGACGAGATCCGCTGGGCGCTGGACCTGCTGCGGCGCCGATTCGCCAAGGTGATCTGGGTGCCCGGCAACCACGAGCTGTGGACGACGACCAAGGATCCGATGCAGATCGTCGGTCGGGACCGCTACGACTACCTGGTCAACATGTGCGACGAGTTGGGTGTCGTGAGCCCCGAGCATCCGTTTCCGGTGTGGACCGAGCGGGGCGGGCCGGCGACCATCGTGCCGCTGTTCCTGCTCTACGACTACTCGTTCCTGCCGAACGGCGCGACGACCAAGGCCGAGGGCATGGCGATCGCGCGGGAACGCAACGTCATCTGCACCGACGAATTCCTGCTCTCGCCCGAGCCGTACCCGACCCGTGAGGCGTGGTGCCACGAGCGCGTCGCGGCCACCCGCAAGCGGCTCGACGATCTGGACTGGATGAATCCGACCGTGCTGGTCAACCACTTCCCGATGGTGCGCCAGCCGTGCGATGCGCTGTTCCTACCGGAGTTCTCGCTATGGTGCGGAACGACCGAGACCGCGGACTGGCACACCCGCTACAACGCGGTGTGCTCGGTGTACGGGCACCTGCACATTCCGCGCACCACCTGGTACGACGACGTCCGCTTCGAAGAGGTGTCGGTCGGCTATCCGCGCGAGTGGCGCCGCCGTAAGCCCTACAGCTGGCTGCGCCAAATACTGCCCGATCCGCAATATGCGCCAGGCTTTCTCAACGACTTCGGCGGCCACTTCGTCATCACCGCGGAGATGAAGGCGCAGGCTGAGCAGTTCCGCGACCGACTGCGCCAGCGGTAGTCGCGATGACGTTGACCACCTTGATGTCTGCCGTGCTGCCCGACATCGCCGACTTGGCGTGTGCCGAGTTGTATGCCGACCCACCAGGGTTGACGCCGATGGCCGAAGAGGAGCCGCTGATCGAACGGTCGGTGGCCAAGCGCCGCAACGAGTTCATCACCGTCCGATACTGCGCCCGTATTGCACTGGGCGAATTGGGATTTCCGCCGGTTCCGATTCTCAAGGGGGAGAAGGGCGAACCGTGCTGGCCCGACGGCGTGGTCGGCAGCATCACCCATACCGCGGGCTATCGGGGGGCGGTGGTTGGTCGTGCGGGCGCTGTTCGTTCGCTGGGCGTGGACGCCGAACCGCATGACGTCCTGCCCGACGGCGTGCTGGACGCGATCAGCCTCCCGGCCGAGCGCGCCGAGCTGGCGGCGCTGCCTTACGGTACCCACTGGGATCGAATATTGTTCTGCGCCAAGGAAGCAACGTACAAAGCATGGTTCCCGCTGACCAAGCGGTGGCTCGGTTTCGAAGATGCGCACATCATCTTCACCGTCGACGACTCCGGCTCGTCCGGGTCGTTCGAATCAACGATACTGATTGACGGTGAAACGCTTTCGGGCCCGCCGCTGAATGCGCTGACCGGGCGGTGGTCGGTGGACCGCGAGTTGGTGTTGACGGCGATCGCGCTATGAACCCCGGCCTTGTCATCGTCGACAAGCCCGCCGGTATGACGAGCCATGACGTGGTGGGGCGTTGCCGGCGCATTTTCGGGACCCGGCGGGTAGGGCACGCCGGGACGCTGGACCCGATGGCCACCGGAGTTCTGGTGATCGGAATCGAGCGGGCCACCAAGATCCTGGGCCTGGTCACCGAAACGACGAAGTCCTATGCGGCGACCGTGCGACTCGGACAGTCCACATCTACCGAGGACGCCGAAGGCGATATCACGCAACAGGTTTCGGCCAAGGATGTAACCGACGAAGCGATTGAGGCGGCAGTCGCCGGTTTGCGCGGCGATATCGCGCAGATCCCGTCGTCGGTCAGTGCTATCAAAATCGACGGCCAGCGGGCCTACCGGTTGGTCCGCGAGGGCCACGTCGTCGAACTGGCTGCCCGCCCGGTGCGCATCGACCGGTTCGAGGTGCTGGCGGTGCGTCGCCACGACGAACTCATCGACGTCGATGTCGATGTGGACTGTTCGTCGGGCACCTACATCCGAGCCCTCGCCCGAGACGTCGGCGCCACGCTGGCGGTGGGCGGTCACCTGACTGCGCTGCGGCGCACCAGGGTCGGCCGGTTCGGGCTGGATGGAGCCCGCTCACTCGACGAGTTGGCCGAACAGCCCGCGTTGAGCCTGACGCTCGACGAGGCATGCCTGCAGTTGTTTGCGCACCGACCACTCGCCGACGACGAGGCCGACGCGGTCGCCAACGGGCGCGCGTTGAATCCGGCCGGCATCGAGGGCATCTACGCCGCGCACACCGTCGACGGTCGGGTCGTCGGATTGCTTCGGGACGAAGGGTTGAGAACCAAGTCGGTCGTCGTCATCCGGCCGGCCAACCTATAACGGCACGCCGAATGGCGTGGTCAGGTAACATTCTGGCAAGAATGTAAGTTGACCGGAAAAGTGTAGGCGGTAAAGATCGTGGCGGAGGTTGGCGAGCGGCGGGTCAGGCGCACGCAAGCGGAGCGCAGCGCCGCCATGCGCACACGTCTGCTCGACGCGACCATCGAGTGCCTGGTGACCTACGGATACGCCGGGACCACGACGCCGCGCGTCGCCGAACGCGCCGGTGTCACCCGGGGAGCGCAGATCCACCACTTCCGCTCGAAGGAAGATCTGGTGGTCGCAGCGATCGAGCATCTCGCCCAGCAGCGCGTGCAGGCGGCCATGCGCGAATTCGGACGCGTGGAAGCCAGTAGTGACCCGGTCTCGACGGTGCTCGATTTCCTCTGGGAGGCGCACCAGGGCCCGATGTTCGTTGCGACGGTGGAGCTTTGGATCGCCGCACGTACCGACTCCGTACTGGCCGGCCACGTCGAACGGGTCGAGCCGCTGGTCAACAGCACCCTGATCTCAGCGATCGCCCAACTGGTGCCAGATCACGCCGTGCGCAAAGACCTGCGTAACTTCGTCTACACCGCGATGGACGCATTGCGGGGGATCCTGCTGGCGAGTTTCGTCGATCGTGACAACGCCCGCGCTCGCCGGCGCTGGGATCGCGCATGCGAGCAACTGCGGATCATCGTCGGCGGACTACTGACCGCCGATTCCCTGGACTGATTTTCCCTGCGCCAAGCCCGAGCACGCGCCCCATTCAGGCCTGTTGCAAAGATACAATCAGGTGTGTATGTTTTGTCAGCGAGAGGCAGTCAGTTCAAGGGAGCGTGATGTCAAACAAGGTCTATGTCATCGGCGTGGGGATGACGAAGTTCGAAAAGCCTGGCCGCCGGGAGGACTGGGACTACCCGGACATGGCACGCGAGTCTGGCACGAAGGCGCTCGAAGACGCCGGCATCGACTATGCCGAGGTTGAGCAGGGCTACGTCGGTTACGTCTACGGCGAGTCGACGTCGGGTCAGCGGGCGCTCTACGAGTTGGGCCTGAGCGGAATCCCGATCGTCAACGTCAACAACAACTGCTCGACCGGCTCGACCGCGCTGTACCTTGCGGCGCAGGCGATTCGCGGGGGGCTGGCCGACTGCACCATCGC
Organism: uncultured Mycobacterium sp.; assembly: GCA_964658855.1. Lineage (GTDB taxonomy): Bacteria > Actinomycetota > Actinomycetes > Mycobacteriales > Mycobacteriaceae > Mycobacterium. Next base: position 3,183 of record CBAAAS010000141.1, on the reverse strand, counting down.
GCTCGGCTTCGAGAAGATGAAGCCCGGTTCGCTGGAGTCGACCTACGACGACCGGACGAACCCGATGGAAAAGCACATCATGGCGATGGCCGAGATTTCCGAAGTGTTGTTTCCGCCGGCGCCGTGGATGTTCGGCGCCGCGGGCCGCGAGCACATGCAGCAATACGGCAGCACCGCCGAGCATTTCGCCAAGATCGGCTACAAAAACCACTTGCATTCGGTGAACAATCCCTACGCCCAGTTCCAGGAGTCCTACAGCCTCGACGACATCTTGGCATCGCGGATGATCTACGACCCGCTGACCAAGCTGCAGTGCTCACCGACATCGGACGGGTCGGGCGCGGCGATCCTGGCTTCCGAAGCGTTCGTCGACCAGCACGGTCTGGCCGGCCAGGCGGTGGAGATCGTCGGACAGGCCATGACCACCGACTTCGCCAACAGCTTCGACGGCACCTGCAAGGGACTGATCGGCTACCACATGAATGTGCAAGCCGCTCAACGGGTTTACGACCAGTCAGGTCTGGCGCCGGACGATTTCCAGGTGATCGAGTTGCACGACTGCTTCTCGGCCAACGAGCTCTTGCTCTACGAAGCCCTGGGGCTATGTGCCGAGGGTGAGGCGGCCAAGCTGATCGACAACGGCGACGTCACCTACGGCGGGCGGTGGGTGGTCAACCCGTCCGGCGGCCTGATCTCGAAAGGGCATCCGCTCGGGGCCACCGGTTTGGCGCAGTGCGCCGAGCTGACCTGGCAGCTTCGCGGCACGGCCGACAAGCGGCAGGTCGACAACGTCACCGCCGCACTGCAACACAACATCGGGCTCGGCGGCGCGGCCGTCGTCACCGCCTATCAGCGCGCCGAACGCTAACCACAGCAACAACGTAGGAAAGGGAACAATCATGGGACACATCGAAGCAAGCCGCGAACTGTCGGCCGAGCCGGACGCATTGTGGGGGACCCTCACCGACCTCCCCAACTGGGACAAGTGGTTCACCGTGCACGAGAAGTGGCTCGAGGGCCCGCCCGCCACCCTGACCGAAGGCGCCAAGCTGACGGCCAAAATCGTCATGCTCGGAATGGCCAACAAGATCGAGTGGACGATCGAGCAGGTCGATGCGCCGAGATCGCTGATCCTCTCGGGCACCGGGATGGCCGGCGTCAAGGCCAAGTTCACCTTCACCATCGAACCGGCCGATAAGGGTTCGAAGTTCACCGTATTCGGTGATTTCGAGGGCGCGATGATCAAGGGCGCGCTGGGCAAGGCCGTGGAAAAGGACGGCGCCAAGCAACTCGACAAGACACTTGACCAGCTCGACGCGCTGGCGTCGGCATCCGCTTAGGGCGTCAATCGATGACCGAAACGCTGGAATTCGACGACGCAGGCCTGGACGTCTGGACCGACGACGAGAAGTTCGACGTCACCCGGGAGCGGTTGGCCGAGTACGCCGCGGCCACCAACGACCCCATCGAAGCGCACCGCAGAGGGGACGTTGCGCCGCCGGTATTCTCGATCGTCCCCGTTTTCGAGTCGTTGCTCACACCGGCGGTCGACGTGATGCCGGTCGAGGCCATCCCGCGAATCGTCCACGGCGAACAGGATTTCCACTTTCACCGGCCGATTCACCCAGGGGACAAGCTGGTCTCGCGGGGAAAGATGATCGGATACCAGGGTCTGGAGAAAGGCACTCGTGCAGCGATCCTGCTCGAATGTCGCACCGAGGACGGCGAACTGGTCAACGAGCAGTACGTCACCACGTTCGTGCGGGGCATGACCGTCGACAAGACGCTCGGTGAGCTGAGCCCTGGGCACAAATTTGACGACAAGCTTCGCGAACAAGCGCCGGTGGCCAAGGTCGTGCAGCACATCGACAATGACCAGACCTTCCGGTACGCGCCCGCCGCCGGCGACCCGATGCCGATCCACCTTGATGAAGAGGTGGCCAGGGATGCCGGTCTACCCGGGATCATCGCGCACGGGCTGTGCACCATGGCGTTCACCTCGTGGGCCGTGCTCACCGAGCTTGCCGGGTCCGATGTCAACCGGCTCAAGCGGTTCGCGGTCCGGTTCTCCAAGCCGGTGCTGCCCGGCGATGAGCTCGAAACCAGGATCTGGAAAGCCGGCAGCGCGAACGGAACGACGAGTTATGCATTCGAAACGGCGCGCGGCGACGACTTCGTGATCACCGACGGCCTAGCCGTATTAACCGACTGATACAAGGAGTTTCACAACGATGGGTGCATTAGAAGGCCGGGTCGCGGTCATCACCGGCGCGGGCCGCGGAATCGGGCGCGAACACGCACTGCTGTTCGCCAAGGAGGGCGCCAAGATCGTCGTCAACGACCTTGGCGGCAGTAACGAGGGCGAGGGCGCCGATACCGGCCCGGCGCACGAGGTGGCCGAAGAGATCAAAGCGGCCGGCGGGTCGGCCGTCGCCAACACCGAGAACGTCTCCACCTGGAGCGGCGCGGAAAGTGTTGTACAACAAGCCATCGACGAGTTCGGTGGCCTCGACATCCTGGTCAACAACGCGGGTATCCTGCGCGACGCGTTCATCGCCGGCATGGAGGAGGCGCAGTGGGACTCGGTGATCGCTGTCCACTTGAAGGGCCACTTCGCGATGCTGCATCACGCGGCCGCGTACTGGAAAGGGCAATCGAAAGCGGGTGACCAGCCCAACGCCGCGGTGATCAACACCGCCTCGGGCTCAGGGGTGACACTGCCGAATGCCGGCCAGGCCAACTACGGTTCGGCGAAAGCGGGGATCGCGGCCCTGACACTGATCGCCGCCGAGGAACTGGAGCGTTACGGCATACGCGTGAACGCGATCGCGCCGATCGCGCGGACCCGACTCACGTTGGCGACGCCCGGCATGGGCGCGCTGATGTCAGAGCCCGAGGACGGCGAAGTCGACCTGTTCAGTCCGGCCAACATCTCCCCGCTAGTCGCCTACCTGGCCACCGATAAGTGCCCGATCACCGGCAAGGTGTACGCGGTGCAGGGCGGGGCGATCTCGTCGCTGTCCGGATGGCACGACGTCGACACGATCGAGACCGACGGCCTGTGGCTGATCGACGACATCGCCACCCGCCTGCCGCAGTAATCAAGGAGTAGAACATGTTCGAATGGTCCGACACCGACCTGATCATGCGGGACACCATCCGCGGATTCATCGATAAGGAGAT
>CBAAAS010000140.1:0-6982 GCA_964658855.1 uncultured Mycobacterium sp. | reverse complement strand
GGTGCTCCTCGCCGCGGCGCTGACCATCAGCATCGCCCAGGTCCCGACCAACATCGCCGTGACCGCAGCGTTGCTTGTTTTCAGCGTGATCCTGATCGTCCTATTCGTCGTCGTGGACCGACGGTCGGCAGTAAAAGTGCTGCCGCCGAGCATGTTTGGAGCGGGTCCGCTGAAATGGATCTACCTGGCCCTGGCCGTGCTGATGATATCGGCGATGGTCGACATGTACGTGCCGCTGTTCGGGCAGCGCTTGGCGCATCTGGTTCCGGTGGTGGCCGGATTTCTGGGCGCCGCACTGGCCATCGGCTGGGCGGTCAGCGAGCTTTTCAGCGCGTCGCTGAAAAGCATGAAAGTCATCAACCGTGTCGTCATCGCCGCGCCGCTGGTGATCGCGCTCGGCCTGATCCTGACTGCCGTCAGCCAGGTCGAGAATGCGCCGGCGAGCCTCGTCGTGACATGGGCGCTGGCGCTGACCATCACCGGGGCCGGCATCGGCGCAGGCTGGCCTCATCTGTCCGCATGGGCGATGCAGTGCGTCGACGAGCGGGAGGGGGCCGCGGCAGGCGCCGCGATCAACACGATCGAAGTGATCGCCGGGGCGTTTGGCGCAGGACTGGCCGGTGTCGTGGTCAACAGCACGCAAGGCGGTGTGGCGATCGCCGCCCGGACATTGTTCGCGGTGTTCGCCGCCGTTGGGGTGCTTGGCGCGTTGGCCGCCGCTCGCGCCGTCCGTGGTCTGCGGTGAGCAGGTTGCTTTCGATCAGCGAATCGACTTGACCACCTGGGTGCGGTGGAATTGCCAGCGCTCGACGATGCGGAAGCCCACGTTTTGCGGCACCAGATAGGCGGGGGTGTGGGCCAGCACCCGCCCCGGCGGCAATTTTTGCCCTGCTTGATGATCAGGCAGTTTCGTGTCGTGGGTCGAAATCGTCCACAGTGTCGTGCATTTGTACAGTCGCCCGACGATCAGCCAGACCGCGATGTGGCCGTCCCACAGCGTCTGTCGCTTGGGCGCCGGAACGCCGCGGCCGATGTCCACCAGGGGTCGGAAGGCGGCCGGACGCGCTGCGAGCAGAGCGCGGACCGGGCCGGGCAGCCAGTTGACCGTGTTGTCGGCCAGCAGGCAGTCGCCGGGCGAAGCCTGGGCTGTGATGACGTCGGCGACGTCGCTGTAGTCCCAGCCCTCCTTGGAGTACCGCTGGCGTTGCGACAGTAAATAGTTGGGCACAGCAGCTGCCGCGAGCACGACCAGGAACAGTGCGATCCATCGCGGCCGGCGCGCGATCGCCGCGATGCAGATGGCCAGGACGATCGCCATCGCCGGCGTTGTGAAGAACAGATACCGCGGGTAGTAGAACGGATCGCTGAGCGCCGAGTAGATCAGGCTGATGGCGGTGGGAATCACAATCCACGCCCCGCAGATGATCAGCATCCGGCGGATATCGCCGCTCGCCTGCCACCGGCCGGTGAACCGAATGGTCAGCGCAACAACGAAAATGAGGGCCGCCAGGAGCGCGAACGGGACGCTGTTGTCGAAGTACTGGTGCAACACGACGTCCAGCACGCTGTGCCAACTCAACGAGTGGATCCACGCGACCTGAAAACTCTGCCCGCGGGCGAACAGCATCAGTGGCGTCAGCGCGCCGACCGCGACCGCCGACGAGACCGCCCACCACATGATGACTGAGCGTTGCCGCCTCAGCACCGGAGTGACGACCGCGTACGCCGGCACCAGCAGCACCAAATAGATGTTGAGCAAGACGGCCAACATCAGTGCGAGCGAAAAGAGCACCCACAGCCACCACCGGTGGCGCCGTACAGCGGTGACCAGTAACACGGTCAGCCAGACCGCCACGGCCGCCGTGAGCGCATAGGAGCGCGCCTCGACCGCTGCCCACGTCACGCGCGGCAGGATGGCGAACACCAGGCCCGCGCACACCGCCGTGGTCCGCGGCAAAAACAGTTTGCCGAACACCACAACCCCGGCCGCCGCGATGCCGACGGCCACACAGCTGGGTACTCGCGACCAGAACTCGGTCGGCGGAGCAAGGCAGAACCAGCCATGCATCAGCAGGTAAAACAAGCCGTGGACGGCGTCGATTCGGCCCAGCAGCCCCCAGAGCTCGGGCAGTGAACGGCTGGCGGAGGCGGAAATCGTAGCGCTCTCGTCGAACCACAGCGAAGGACGTCCCGCCGCCACACTGCCGATGACGCTCGCCGATAACGCGACCGCGAGCGGGTCCAGCAACCTGCCCGGGCGCCGCGAAGGCGGATCATCTGAGGCGAGCGCTGTGCTCGGTTCCTCGACTGTGGTGGCAACCATGATGTGTGTCACTGTAAAGGCACTCTCGTGAATCTGCTTACCCGTCCTGCCTGCTCACGCACTACTTTTGCGCTTGTCACCAAAACCCTTAACAGTGTGTTCCTCACGGTTTATCAATGAAATTAATTGCATATCAACGTGTTTCGCCGAATTCGACCGACGACGACGATACCGTGGGTCAGATTGGTGCTTCAGAATTCGCGTGCCACACCGGTAGCCGACAATTGTGCGCCGAGCCGGCGTGTTTCAATTCGACCATTCGTCTGCGGCAAACCGTTACTGTCTGGGGTTGGCGTAGCAACCGAACACCTGGGAGGGTAAATGAGCGCCTATCGGACCGTGGTGGTAGGAACCGACGGATCGGATTCGTCGCTGCGCGCGGTGGAGAAGGCAGGCAGCATTGCTGGGGCGAACGCGAAGCTGATCGTCGCGACGGCCTATCTACCTCAGCACGAGGACCCGCGGGCTGCTGACGCTCTGAAGGACGAGAGCTACAAAGTATCGGGCAGTGCCCCGATCTATGCGATTCTGCGCGAGGCCAAAGATCGGGCCGCCAAAGCGGGAGCCGCGAACATTGAGGAGCGGTCGATCGTCGGCGCCCCGGTTGACGCGCTGGTGGGTCTCGCCGAGGAAGTCGGCGCCGATCTGCTGGTCGTCGGCAACGTCGGCCTCAGCACGATCGCCGGCCGACTGCTGGGATCCGTTCCCGCCAACGTCTCGCGGCGGGCGAAAGTCGACGTGCTGATCGTCCACACTTCGTAAGCGGTCGTCTGCGCGTCGACCGGTGATCGACACCGCGAAGTATGGGCCGTGGGCGTTGATCGCGGGCGGCTCGGAAGGTGTCGGCGCCGAGTTCGCTCTGCTTCTCGCCGAAGCGGGGCTCAATCTCGTACTGGTCGCCCGCAAGGCTGACGCGCTGGAGCAGACCGCCGAGGAATGTCGGCGGCATGGCGGCGAAATACGAACCGTGCGAGCGGATCTGAGTGACCCCGGCGCTTGCGCGCAAGTTGTGGCAGCGACCCGAGGACTCGAGATCGGGCTGCTGATCCTGGTCGCGGGCGCGAATACGCACAGCCACGAGTTCCTCGATGGCGATCTCGCCGCCTTTCATCGGGTGATCGATCTCAATGTGTCGACACCGCTGGCCCTCACCCATCACTACGGGCAGGCGATGCGCTCCCGGCGCCGCGGCGGCATCGTGGTGCTCGGTTCGCTCGCCGGCTATCTCGGATCTGCGCGGCACACCGTGTACGGCGGGGTGAAAGCGTTTTCCAGGATCTTCGCCGAGGGGTTGTGGCTGGAACTCCGCGAGCACGGCGTCGACGTGCTCGAACTGGTGCTGGGGGTGACGCGCACACCTGCCATGGAGCGCATCGGCCTGAATTTCGACGCCCCCGGCGTCGTCGTGGCGGCCCCTGCGGACGTGGCCCGTGAGGGTCTGGAATGGCTGGGACGCGGTCCGGTCCACATCATGAGCGGCAACGAGCGGATCGTGGCGGGACGCAACGATCCCGATCGGGCCGCGGCCGTTCTCGCCGCACATCGCACGATGCAGCGGCTGTTGCACGAGGAGACTCGCAACGCTGGAACAACGCCTGCGCCAGGTCGAGGATGAGTCGGACGCCCTAGCCGGAGCTACGCGCTGGCGAGGTCGCGACGCTCCAACCGGAAGGTACGGCTGAGCCGCTCCGGGCGCGTGGTGAGCGTGACCTCGACGGCCCCACCGGATGTGATCACGTAACGCTCCTCGACATCTGGGCCGTCGTCGCGACGGTGCACCGGCCGCTGCGGCAGATCCCGATCGTCGTCGAGCGCCGGGTCGAACGGGAAGAACACCGGGTCATAAGGAGTCACGTCGCCGTCCGGTCGGCCGTCAAGCAGCCGGCTGCATTCCACGAAGCGAAAGTGCCCGATGTTGTGGGCGGCGCGGTAGTTCCTAGTGACCACGAAGGGCGCCTGGTCCGCGGTGGGCAGCTCGGCGCCCTTCGGCACGATCGGATCGAAGTACACGTCCTCGCCCGCGCAGGCCTCGCGAAATACACCGAAGTGGCGCGAAAGACGTTCGGAGAGAGCGAATCCCGCCTCTTTGTCGAGAAATGCCGCCAGGCCGATCGCCGTCGCGGCGAACGGGTGCAGCGAGCGTTTGACCCGCTTCTCGTCGAACGCGTTGCGCAGCGATCGGGCCACCAGCGGGAAGCTCCCGGCACCGCCCACCACGTAGATACCCGCGATCTCGGACCATTCGACGTCGGTGCCGGCCCGGTCGCGCAGCACGCGGGGGAGGGCCGCAATCGTCTTGTCCACCAGCGGAATACAGGCCGTGTAGATGTCTTCGATCGGGCACGTGAACGCCTGCTTGCCGACCGCGCTCAGGTCCGCCAGGAATCGACGGGTGTTGGGACCGATGGACTCTTTACGGACGGCGCATTCCTCGAGCAGCAGATCGCGGGCGCCGGCCGGCAGCCGGCGAAGTCCGGCTCCGTTGCGGACCAGCTTGAGGATCGCCTCGTCGAAGTCGTCACCGCCGAGACGCTGGATGCCTTCGCTGCAGACCACCTCATTGAGTCGGCCCGTCATCCTCAGCAGCGAGGCGTCGAATGTTCCGCCGCCGAGGTCGTAGATCAGCACGTACTCCCGTTTGGCGGTGATCGTCGAGCGATACCGGTGGGCATACTCGAAGCCCGCCGCGGACGGTTCGTTGAGCAGCGCGATCACGTCGAAGCCGGCCTGCGCGAAAGCGTCCAGCGTCAAGAAGCGCTGCGAGCTCGAGGCGTTCGCCGGCACGCTGATCGCGGCCTCGACGTGCTCTGCAGGCGGTAATTCGGCGTTGGACCGGTGTTGCAGGTCGCTTTTCAGCTGGGCAAGGAAACCGGCGAACAGATCGGCCAGCCGATGTGAGCGCCCGGCCAGATCCACCGTGGTCGTCGGCCCGGCGTCGTTGAGCAGCCGCTTGAAGGAACGCAGCACCGACCAGTCCGGGTCGTGCCGGACGGCGGCGGCCTGTGGCCCGTAACGCAGCTCGCCGGATCCGTTGGCCGCGATCAGCGATGGCCACGAGTCGACTCCATCGAACGACACCACGGGATAGTTGCCCCGATCGACAATCGCAACAACGGTGTGTGTTGTGCCGAAGTCGATCCCCAGCCTCATCGGCTAAGAGTAGGCGCAGCAGCGCGTTTCGCGACGCGGTTTACCTGCCGCTTACCAACCGCGTTCGCGCCGCTGGGTTTTTTGGAGGTCGCTCGCGCGGCTTACCAGCCGCGTTCGCGCCACTCGGCCAGGTGCGGCCGCTCGGCACCGATTGTGGTGTCGTCACCGTGGCCGGGGTAGACCACCGTGTCGTCGCCGAAGCGGTCGAACACCCGGGTGGTGACGTCGGAGATCAGCTGCTCGAAGTCGCCAGGCTGCCAGGTCTTGCCGACCCCGCCGGGGAACAGGCAGTCGCCGGTGAACAGCTGAGTGACTCCGCCCGTCGCCGCCCCGTCGAGGGCCAGCGCGACCGATCCCGGGGTGTGCCCGCGCAGGTGGATGACGTCGAAGGTCAGCTCGCCGATCTGGATGGTGTCGCCGCCGGCCAGCAGGCGGTCCGGTGCGACCGGCAGCGGTTCGGCATCGATCTCGTGCGCGGCGGTCGGCGCTCCGGTCGCTGCGGCGACGGCTTCCAGCGCCTGCCAATGGTCGAAGTGCTGGTGGCTGGTGACGATCAACGACACCTTCGGGGCGTGGGTGCGGACCAGGTCGACGAGGGTATCCGCGTCGTTGGCGGCGTCGATCAGCAGCGACTCGCCGGTCGCGGAACAGGTGACCAGGTAGGCGTTGTTATCCATGGGGCCGACCGAGGCCTTGACGATCGACGCGCCCGGTAGGGTCCGCCGGGCCGCACTACCCGTTTCGACGTGGCCGGTGTAGTTGTCATCCAGGACGGTCATACCAGTCACGGTACTGGCCGGCAGTCGCTTGTCGGTACGGGCACATAGCATGGGAACGACGTGTCCAAAGAGCGCTCAGAAAGGGATTGTGTGGCTGATCGCCTGATCGTTAAGGGTGCGCGTGAGCACAATTTGCGCAGTGTCGATCTTGATTTGCCGCGCGACGCGTTGATCGTCTTCACCGGGCTGTCGGGCTCGGGAAAGTCTTCGCTGGCTTTCGACACGATCTTTGCCGAGGGGCAGCGGCGCTACGTCGAATCGCTCTCGGCGTACGCCCGCCAGTTCCTCGGACAGATGGACAAGCCGGACGTCGACTTCATCGAGGGGCTGTCCCCGGCGGTGTCGATCGACCAGAAGTCGACCAATCGCAACCCGCGGTCGACGGTCGGCACCATCACCGAGGTCTACGACTACCTGCGGCTGCTGTACGCGCGGGCCGGCACACCGCACTGCCCGGTCTGCGGCGAGCGGATCGCCCGCCAGACTCCCCAACAGATCGTCGACCAGGTGCTGGTGATGCCCGAAAGCACCCGCTTCCAGGTGTTGGCCCCGGTGGTGCGGACCCGCAAGGGCGAATTCGCCGACCTCTTCGAGAAACTCAACGCGCAGGGTTACAGCCGTGTCCGGGTCGACGGCGTGGTGCATCCGCTGACCGACCCGCCGAAGCTGAAGAAGCAGGAGAAGCACGACATCGAGGTGGTGGTGGACCGCCTGACCGTCAAGGCCAGCG
>CBAAAS010000139.1:0-6988 GCA_964658855.1 uncultured Mycobacterium sp. | reverse complement strand
GTCAGCCCGAGACCAGCGACCTGCGCGGCTCGATGTCGGTCAAGGTGCTCGACGAGCTCAAGAAGGCCTTGCCCGACTGCAAGATCGGGCTCTTCGACCCCGTCATCGATCCCGACGAGCTCGCAGCTGAATTTCCCGACGAGCAGGTCTACGGCCGAGTCGGGGATGCAATCAGCGGCGGCGCCGACGTCATCGTCATCGCCAACAATCATCCGTCCCTGGGACGCATATCGCCGCGCACCATGACCGAATTCATCGAGCCGAACGGCTTTATCTTCGATTACTGGAACCACTTTGGTCACCTTCCCGATTCTGAGATGGGCGACTCGTACTTCGCAGTGGGCAACAGCGGACGGGTGATCTGATGGCGCAACGTGTAGTGGTCACCGGAGGCACCGGTTTCATCGGGTCGTACCTGGTGCGACGACTGGTGAGGGACGGCTGGGACGTCGGCGTCGTGGACACGATGGTCCGCGGCGATGCCGGCCGCCTCGCCGAGGTCGCCGGCGACGTCGAGCTCTTCGCGTGCGACGTTCGCGACGAGGACAGCCTGGTGAAGGCGTTCAAGGGTGCCGACGTGGTCATGCACCTCGCGGCGATCAACGGAACCGAGAACTTCTACAAACATCCGGAGCTGGTGCTCGATGTCGGCATCCGGGGAGCGATCGCGGTGGTCAATGCCGGCAGGACCGCTGGTGTTCCCAACTTGGTCGCAGCCTCGAGCGCAGAGGTCTACCAGACGCCGGCGATTGTGCCGACGCCCGAAGCGATTCCGCTGACGCTGCCGGACAGCCTCAATCCGCGGTACTCCTACGGCGGATCGAAGATCGCAACCGAGCTGATCTGTTTCAACTACGCCCAGGACCATTACGACAGCGTGCAGGTGTTTCGTCCGCACAACGTCTACGGACCGGACATGGGTTTCAAACACGTCGTCCCCCAGTTCATTCTCAGGGCGGCTGCGGATTACGACGCTGCGCGAAACGTGGCCGTGCCGTTCGCCATTCAAGGCGACGGCAGTGAGACCAGAGCGTTCTGTTTCGCCGAGGACATCGTCGACGGAATCTTGACCATGTACGCCCATGGCGGGCATCGCGAGGTGTACCACATCGGGAACGACGAAGAGGTGACGATACGCGATCTCGCCGAGCGGGTGGGCAAGCTGGTCGGGGTTGAGCTGGACATCCAGCCCGGTGATGCACCGGAAGGTGGCACCCCTCGACGTTGCCCGGATATCTCGAAGATGCGCGCCCTCGGTTATCAACCGGCGGTGGGCCTCAATGAGGGTCTGGAGCGCACCGTCGCCTGGTACACGGAAAAGCGCGACGACGTCACGAACACACTGCTGTGACCGGGATGGATAAAAACGCGCGCATTTACGTCGCCGGGCACCGAGGCATGGTGGGCTCCGCGATCACCCGGAAACTGATCGACGACGGGTACTCGGATGTGGTGACCCGCACTCACGCCGAGTTGCCACTCGACGATGCGACGTCAGTGGAGGCCTTCTTCGCTTCGCAACGACCGGAATACGTGGTGCTGGCAGCCGCGAAAGTCGGTGGCATACAGGCGAATGCCACCCGCGGTGCCGAATTCATCCGGGATAACCTGGCGATCCAGACCAATGTCATCGATGCGGCCTACCGCCACGGCGCACGCAAGCTGCTGTTCCTGGGTTCCAGCTGCATCTATCCCAAGCACGCTGAACAGCCCATCGTGGAGGAGTCACTTCTCACCGGGCCGCTCGAAGAAACAAACCTGCCATACGCGGTCGCCAAGATCGCCGGGAAAATCATGTGCGACGCGTACTCCAAACAGTACGGTTTCAACGCGTTCACCGTGATGCCGTGCAACGTCTATGGGGTGGGTGACAACTTCCACCCTGAGCACTCCCACGTCATCGCCGGCATGATGCGCCGCTTTTACGAGGCCAAGGTCTCAGGCGCAGAACAGGTCACCGTGTGGGGAACCGGTTCCCCATTGCGCGAATTGATCGACGCGGACGATCTTGCCGATGCGTGCGTGTTCTTGCTGCGCGGCTACGACGGCGGCGACATGGTCAATACCGGTTCCGGGCAGGAGATTTCGATCCGAGACCTCGCGCTGTTGATGAAATCGATCGTCGAGTTCGACGGCGACGTGCTCTTCGATGCGAGCCGCCCAGACGGGACTCCGCGCAAGCTGATGGACAACAGCAAGCTGTCAGCTCTCGGGTGGCGCCCATCGCTGACCATCGAAGCGGGTCTGGCCAAGATGTACAGATGGTTCGTCGAGTCCGGAGCGGCATCCGCCGCACTGGATCAAGCCCACGTGGCCGAGCTGGTCGGCGCCCAAAGGACACCAACGCCATGATCCAGATCCTGTTCTGGTTGCTTCCCGCCTCGCGGCTGAAGAACCGGCTGCTGCGGATGTTCGGTCACGATATTCATCCGTCGGCGCATATCGGCCCCAATCTTGTTGTGGGCGTGGTGAAGTTCGAGATCGGCCAAACCGCGGCAATCGGCCCCTTCAACGTGTTCCGCGGGCTGGGCCTGGTGCGTTTGAGTGAGTACTCGATCGTCAACTCGTGGAATTGGATTTCCGCGCACCCGGTCTACCGCAACGTCGATCCCGACGCCGGCACGCTCTTTCTCGGAACCTGCGCGAGAATCGGCAGTCGCAACTACCTGGACACCTCCGGGACGATCGTGATCAAAGCGTTCTCGTATGTCGGCGGCAACAAATGCCTACTCCAAACGCACGAGCCTCATTTCGCGACCGATCAACAGTCAGTTGGGCGTATCACGGTCGGTCACCATTCGATGGTCGGCAGTCGAGCGGTTCTACTCAAGGGAGCTGAACTGCCCGACGAGTCTTTGCTGGCGGCCAATTCGACGCTGGTGCGCGCGAACAAGGAGCTGCGCAAGGGTCTCTACGCCGGCTCCCCCGCGGTGTGGAAGCGCGAGACCGAGGGCGAGTGGTTCTCGCGTAACACCTACACCATGGGCGGCCACATCATCGACGAGCCGATGGGCATACTTCCCGGAGACCTTGACCATGACGGCATCCAGGTGGTCGTCGACCAGAACGCTCTGGACGAGTTGGCTGGTCGACGCCCACACCCGGTCGGCAGACAACGAATGCTCAACAGCGATCTGACGCCACCGCTTTGACGATTCCGGCGAACTGGTAGAGGTAGAGATACTGCCAATACCAGACCGGTAAAACGTAGTGTCGGGGAACGGCTTTGGCCGCGGTCGAAACTCCCGTGGCCGACAGGCACTGATTGAAAATCAGGCGGGCCCGCGGCAAGTGATATCGCCAGCTGACGATCAGAATGTTCTTCCAGTGCCGTTCGAGGGCCAGCCGGCGCGTCGCCATGGCTTCGCCACGGGTGGTCGACGGATCGGGCCTCGAGCAGATGACTTCGACGGCGTCGTTGCGAGGCAGGCACACTCGCCTCATCAGCCGGTCGGTAGCCGGGTACGGATCCGACAGCACCACCGTTGACGCGTGTACCTGCGGGGCCAACGCAAGACCGTAATCCTCGCGGCCGTCGTGCTCACCACCCAGGACGATGACAGCGTCGACGCGCGATAGCGCACTGTCTTTGGCATTGCTGAAGATCAGATAACCTGCCGCGCCGTTCAGCGCCGCGAGCACGGTGACGACCGTCGTGCTCACGACTGCCGTCCGCCGCGCGGTGTGCCAGACCCTGCTCACACTCCGCTCAGCGCCGATCACGCTGGCCCGTGGATACTTTCGACACGTTATCGAAGCCCCCCGACGACCCGGTACTGCAGATCTTGCACGTGGGGGCTTTCGGTGACGTCAGCGTTGGAATGCGCTACGGCCACTGGTTCGCCGTCGCGCTCCATTTGAGCTGAGACCGATCCGAGGCTCAGTGGGAATGTGCAAATTCCGCGTCCGGCCGGGACACGGCAGGAATAGTGCTGCGTTCCCGCGGTGACCACGACCTCGGAGGGCGCCGTCGCGAACGTGACTGCCTCGATCGTGTCGCGAGGTTGCCCGCTGCCCGGCAGCACGTGCATCAGTGAGGTTTCTTGGTAGACCGGACGGGCGTCGACAGGTTGGTCTCGATATGAGACGAACATCGCGTCACGCAGGACGCGTGGCATTCTGCCGTACTTGAATCGGACGATGTCATAGGCATTCAAGTCCAAGATGCACCAGCCGTGCATGACCGACGGTGCCATCGAGGTGGATTCTGCGTAGTCATTCCACGTGACCAGTTGGACCCACTCGGCATGTTGCTGCTCTGCGAGCTGCCATGCCAGCCGGTCCGTCAGACTGTTGTCCGATTCTTGGAAGATTGCGTCTCTTGGCCGACTGTCCTGAAAAGCCACCGGCTGCATCCACAGCTTTCCGAGTCGGCGAGTTCGCCGAATCACATCGACCGTAGATCCGCGGCCGACATCGCGCGTCGCCATCGCACTCGGGGTACGACCACCCCACATGCTGAAGCCATAGCTGACCGCAGCGAATTTCTCCGGATTGTCATTGATCGTCAAAAAGGTTGGAACAAAGGCGACATCGCGCTTCAACGTGCCGTGCAGAATGTCGAGCACGCTTCGCCACCACTCCGGCTTTTGCATCTCAGCGGCGAAAGCGCCCAAAACGGGCCGGCCGTCTGACAGACGAAACGCAGCCGGCGCGTTCAGATACGGCGCAATGTCGGCTGCGAAATCCGCCGGCGTCATCGCGCGAAAGGGTCCGGTGACATCGGCGGTCACCATGATCGCGAAATCTTTCTCCGCAGCCGCGGCTCGGAGTATCAGATCCGTGACATCGGACTCGGCGCGCGTGGTGAACACATCGACCGCGAATCCATCGATACCAACGCTTTTGGCTTGACTGATCTCAGTCAGCAGGTCGACCAACTTCCAGTCCGACCGATCACTGTGGGCGCGGGGCAGCGGCCTGTCCCGCAGAAACCCGCCGTATGCGGCGTGCTTGCCGTCTTCACCGCCGGGCGTGAGATATTCCGTCGCGTAGTAGTCCTGCGACCCGTCCTTGTTGTCGATCGATATCGGCAGGCTCGGCATGTAGTGCGCGAAGACCTTGCGGGGGCTCGGTTGGTCGACCAAGTTGATCGGTAGGTAAGGGGTGAACACCGTCCGCAAGGGCGCCGGTCCCGGGGGATTATGCGACACCCACGCCGCGACCAGGATCAGCGCAAGCACCGGCACCCCAACCCAGTCGGTGGGACGCCGCAGAAAACCGGGTCTCATAAGCGGCGGGTGATCGAGTGGTCAGCGTCGCCCACAAATTCCTTGCGGGCGTCATACTTGACGCCGTAGGCCAACGCGAACCCCGCGGTAGCACAGCCGATCCCGAACAACAGCGCGACGACGAGAGTGGCGCTGTAGCGACGGATGGTGGAAGAGATTTCCGCAGTCGTTGCGGCTGGATTCCCCGATGCCACACACAACGTCAGTGGTGCGGCCGTGCCGAGGAGTCCGAAGCCTGCCTGTGTCATAGGTGCCATCGTGCCACCACCGATCGCCGTCAAAACGCCGAGCAGCCCGCAGGAAACGCCGGTGAGCGCGGCTGCCGTTGACCGACTTCGATTATCGCGACCAACGAGCCAGGCAAGAGCAGCACCCACGACCGAGCCGCAGACAAAGAAGAGTTCCCCCATGACAAGACCTCAACAATGCTCTGCACGTTGTGGATTCGTCGCAGAAAGTGCGATGAACACCCCGGCCAGCACACCGACAACGGCACCGATGAAGAAGGCAGCCAGACCTGACAGAGATTGCGCCGGTGTCGCTGTCGCGGCACGCGTCGCCACGGCGCTGATGCTCCCGGCGGCTCCGCCGGCGGCAAAAAGGACCGTCTTCATCGGTGCTCGTATGGATGCCACATGCGCGAAGCCGACCAGCACTGCGGCAACGGCGGCGAGAACGAAGGTGGCCGCCAATGAACGTCCAGAGTCGGGCCCTACCGGGTCGACCCAGTGACGTGCGAGGCTACCGGCGGATGCGCCGGCCACCGTCCATGCCAGTTCGCGCACGTCAGTTCCCGGTGATCGCACCACGCCGGTAACGTTCTGCGTGGAGCGATTCAGTTCGCCGATGTCCTTGCCTTGTCCAAGGATTCGATCATCATCTGCGCCAGCTGCTCGATCAGTGGACGTTCCAGGATCGTGACGTGATCACCGGTGAGCTGATCCGCGATCAGCGATCCTTTGTGGAAGTCATCCCAACCCAACAGCTCCGTCTCTGCATCGAACACCGTGCCCTGGCTCGCGAACAGGTGCATCGGAGCGTCATGCCCGGGTAGGTGGTAGCGGCAAGCGATCTCGGCGGCGCCGTTGTAGTCGAAGTCGCGATGCGGCCACAGCTCGCCACTTCGAAGCAGCCGGCGCCCGACCTCGAGGTATTTGGTCAACTGCTCGCGCACGGGCCGGCGGCGGATTCGGCTGAACCGCCACCGCAGCGTCTGGTGCTCCCGCTCCATGTGCGCCATCGACGGCGCCAAGCAGTCGATAATGCCCAACCACTCGACGGTTCGACCGGCGTCGACGGCCTGACGCGCAATTTCATAAGCCACGGCCCCGCCGATCGAGTAGCCGGCCAGTGCAAGCGGACCTTCCGGCTGCCGTTCGCAAATCACCGACAAGGCCTGACTGGCATGCTGTTCCACGGTTACCGACGCGTCGAACAGCCCCTCCGGTTGTTCGGGGATCAGGACGTGTACCGATTGGTCCTCGGCCCATAAGTCCTTGAAGTGCCGCACGCTCACCGCTGATGCGAGATCGGCGAAGACGAAGTGCAGCGGCGATCCGGACGTGATTTCATCCGTGCCGTCTCCACTTTCGGCGTTGATCAGCGCGGCAAGTCCCGCGACGGTCCGGCCGCTGTCCAGGAACGCGGCCAGCGACGGCGCTGCACCAAATTCTTTCTGCACCTTGAAGATCAGCCGAGCAGCCAGCAGCGAATGGCCACCGAGGTCGGTGAAGAAATCGGCATCGAAAGCAATCGGC
>CBAAAS010000138.1:0-6996 GCA_964658855.1 uncultured Mycobacterium sp. | reverse complement strand
CCTCGCGCTGCCCATCGTCGCGCAGGAGCACTACATTCTGGTCGCCGGCGCCGCGGGCGACCGTGACGCCCGCGGATGGGAGACCGATCTGCTCGCCGGAGTCGACCTCGCCGCGCCGGTCACGCGGTAGGCTGCCGGAATGGACCCGGATCTGGACCAGAACCAGCAGCACTGGCAGGACCGACTGGACAGCTTCCAGTGGGAGGTCATGTCCATCGTTTCGCAGTTGGACAGCATCCCGACCTGACCGCCTTTCGAGTCGCCATCTTGGCGTTGTTGGCCGTCGACGGAGTCTTGTCCGCGATCGGCGGCGCAATTCTGTTGCCGTCCTATATCGGCTCGGTCCCATTTCCGATCAGCGCGCTGATAAGTGGCTTGATCAACGCGGCGCTGGTGTGGGCGGCCGGACGATGGACCACCTCGACGCGACTTGCCGCGTTGCCGTTGTGGACCTGGCTGCTGACCGTTCTGGTGATGTGCCTGCCCGGTCCGGGCGACGATGTCATCTTCGCCGGGCGCGGCATATTCGCCTACAGCCCATTGCTGCTGCTCGGGGTCGGTTTGCTGCCGCCGTTCTGGGTGCTGCTGCGGAACCGGCCCGCCCTCTGAGGGCGGGAACTCCGTGGCGGTTGGCCGGAGGCTACTGTTGTCGCTCATGGCACGCGTCGGGTCTCGGATAGTTGGGACGTGCGGATGAAATTTGGCCGGCCGGAAGTTACACAGACGTGCCGTTGATCCCAGGCGAAGAGCCGACCCTGCTTGCCAGCCCGTCGGTCCCCCCGGTTCCCGGCGGATCCGCGATGCGCCGTGTGCTGCGGCGCGCCCGCGATGGGGTGGCGCTGAACGTCGACGAGGCGGCTGTCGCCCTGACCGCTCGCGGCGACGACCTGACCGATCTGTGTCGGAGTGCGGCGCGGGTGCGCGACGCCGGTCTGGAATCGGCCGGACGGCGGGGCCACACGGGACGACTACCGGTCAGCTACTCCCGCAAGGTGTTCATCCCGGTGACGCATCTCTGCCGGGACACTTGCCACTACTGCACATTTGTCACGGTGCCCGGAAAGCTGCGCGCCCAGGGCGCGGGCATGTATCTGGAGCCTGACGAGATCCTCGACATCGCCCGTCGGGGCGCCGAACTGGGTTGCAAAGAAGCACTTTTCACCCTGGGTGATCGCCCGGAAGAACGGTGGCCGGAGGCCCGCGAATGGCTGGACGAGCGCGGGTATGACTCCACGCTGTCCTACCTACGCGCGATGTCGATCCGGGTGCTGGAGGAGACCGGCCTGCTGCCACACCTGAATCCCGGGGTGATGAGCTGGTCGGAGCTGTCGCGGTTGAAGCCGGTGGCCCCGTCGATGGGCATGATGCTGGAGACCACGTCGCGCCGGTTGTTCGAGACGAAAGGTCTTGCGCACTACGGCAGTCCGGACAAAGACCCCGAAATCCGGCTGCGGACGCTGACTGACGCGGGCCGGCTCTCCATTCCGTTCACCACCGGCTTACTTGTCGGCATCGGCGAGACACTCGTCGAGCGGGCCGAAACCCTGCATGCGATTCGGAAGTCGCACAAGGAATTCGGCCACGTCCAGGAAGTCATTGTGCAGAACTTCCGGGCCAAGGAGCACACCGCGATGGCCTCGACACCCGACGCCGGAATGGACGACTTCCTGGCCACCGTCGCGGTGTCGCGACTGGTTCTCGGCCCGGGGATGCGGATCCAGGCGCCGCCGAATCTGGTCTCAGAGCAGGAGTGCGTGGCGCTGATCGCCGCCGGGGTCGACGACTGGGGCGGCGTATCGCCGCTGACGCCGGATCATGTCAACCCCGAGCGGCCGTGGCCCGCTCTCGACGATCTCGCGGCGGTTACCGCGGCGGCGGGGTACGACCTTGTCGAGCGACTGACCGCGCAGCCCAAGTACGTGCAGGCCGGGTCGGCCTGGATTGACCCCAGGGTGCGCGGCCACGTTGTGGCACTGGCCGATCCGGACACCGGCTTGGCCCGTGACGTCACACCAGTGGGTATGCCATGGCAGGAACCCGACGACGTCGCATCCGCCGGCCGGGTCGACCTCAACGCGTCGATCGACACCGAAGGCCGCCGGACCGAGACCCGAAGCGACCTGGACAGCGCATTCGGCGACTGGGAGTCGATCCGCGCCAAGGTGCACGACCTGGCCGCCCAGGGCGCTAGTGCGCCCGAACGTCTAGATACCGACGTGCTTGCCGCGCTGCGCGCCGCCGAGCGCGATCCCGCCTCGTGCACCGACGCGGAATATCTCGCCCTGGCCAATGCTGATGGACCAGCATTGGAAGCCGTTGCCGCACTGGCAGATTCGCTGCGACGCGACGTCGTGGGCGACGACGTGACGTTCGTGGTCAACCGCAACATCAACTTCACCAACATCTGCTACACCGGCTGCCGGTTCTGCGCCTTCGCGCAGCGCAAAGACGATGCCGACGCCTTCTCTCTGTCGGCGGACGAGGTCGCTCAGCGTGCCTGGGAAGCGCACGTGGCCGGAGCCACCGAGGTCTGCATGCAGGGCGGCATCGACCCGGAGTTGCCGGTCACCGGCTACGCCGATCTGGTCCGCGCGGTCAAGGCGCGGGTGCCGTCGATGCACGTGCACGCGTTCTCGCCGATGGAGATCGCCAACGGCGTCACCAAGGGCAACTTGAGTGTTCGTGAGTGGCTGATCAGCCTGCGCGAGGCCGGACTGGACAGCATCCCCGGCACGGCGGCGGAGATTCTCGACGACGAGATCCGCTGGGTCCTGACCAAGGGCAAGCTGCCCACCTCGATGTGGATCGAGATTGTCACGACCGCCCACCAGGTGGGCCTGCGGTCGTCGTCGACGATGATGTACGGCCACGTCGACAACCCTCGGCACTGGGTCGGACACCTCAACGTCTTACGCGACATTCAGGACCGCACCGGTGGCTTCACCGAATTCGTGCCGTTGCCGTTCGTGCACCAGAACTCGCCGCTCTACCTCGCCGGTGCGGCCCGTCCGGGTCCCACCCACCGCGACAACCGTGCCGTGCACGCGTTGGCACGGATCATGTTGCACGGCCGTATTTCTCACATCCAGACCAGCTGGGTCAAGCTCGGCACCGAGCGCACCCAGGTGATGCTCAACGGCGGTGCCAACGACCTCGGCGGCACGTTGATGGAGGAGACCATCTCGCGGATGGCCGGCTCCGAATTCGGCTCCGCCAAGACCGTCTCGGAGCTCACCGCAATCGCCGAGGGGATCGGTCGTCCGGCGCGCCAGCGCACCACGGACTACACCCCGCTGGCGGCGTAACCCGCTAGGGCGCTGCCAGCCGCCAAGCGCGATGACAACGGCGCGAAACTACAGCCGGGCGGCGAGCTCGGTGCCCTGCCTGATCGCCCGCTCGGCGTCCAACTCCGCCGCCACCGCGGCACCGCCGATGATGTGCGGTTCGACCCCGCCGCGGCGCAAGTCGTCTTCGAGGTCACGCACCGGCTCCTGGCCGGCGCAGATCACGATGTTGTCCACTTCGAGCAGCTGCGGTCGCTCCCGCTTGGGGCCGAAGCTGATGTGCAGTCCCTCGTCGCTCACCCGCTCGTAGTTGACGCCGGAAAGCTGTTGAACACCTTTGGCTTTCAGCGAGGCCCGGTGCACCCAGCCGCTGGTCTTACCCAGCCGTTTGCCCTGCGCACCGCTGGAGCGCTGCAGCAGATACACCTCGCGCACCGGGGGTGCGGGGATCGGGGTGATCAGCGCGCCCGTCGCTTCCCACGGGTCGGCCACCCCCCACTCGGACTTCCAATCTTTCAGGCTTAGCGGTTCATGCGTCGGCGATGAGGCGGTGACCAGGAACTCGCTGACGTCGAAACCGATTCCGCCGGCGCCGATTACCGCAACGCGCTTGCCGAGCGGCTGCACGCCGGTGATCGCCTCGCCGTAGGTCAACACCATCGGATGGTCGATGCCGGGAATGTCCGGGATCCGCGGCGCAACCCCGGTGGCCAGCACGACGTGGTCGTAGCCGACGAGATCGGCGGCCGACACCCGGGCGCCGAGCCGCACGTCGACGCCATTGATGCGCAGCATCGTCGTGAAATACCGGATGGTTTCGTTGAATTCCTCTTTGCCCGGGATGCGACGGGCCATGTCGAACTGGCCGCCGATGTAGTCGTTGGCGTCGAACAGCGTCACCTGGTGGCCGCGGGCAGCGGCGTTGACCGCGGCGGCCAGCCCGGCCGGCCCGGCGCCGACGACCGCGATCGAGCGGGTGCGACGGGTCGGGGCCAGCACCAGCTCGGTCTCACGGCCGGCCCTGGGGTTGAGCAGACACGACACCGTCTTGTGGACGAATGCGTGGTCCAGGCAGGCCTGGTTGCAGGCGATGCAGGTGTTGATCTCATCGTCACGCGCGGCCTGCGCCTTGAGCACCCACTCCGGGTCTGCCAGCAGCGGCCGCGCCATCGAGATCAGCTGCACGTCGGTGTCGGCCAGAATCTGCTCGGCCGCCTGCGGCATATTGATGCGATTGGACGCCACCACCGGAATGTCGACGTGTCCGGCGAGGGCGTGGCTGACGTCGACGAACGCGTTGCCCGGCACCGAGGTGACGATGGTGGGCACTCGCGCCTCGTGCCAACCGAAGCCGGAGTTGATCATGGTCACGCCGGCCGCCTCGACTTCGGTTGCCAGTGCCAGGATTTCGTCCCAGCTTTGGCCGCCCTCGACGTAGTCGGCCATCGACATCCGGTAGCAGATGATGAAGTCGTCACCGGTCGCAGCGCGTGCCCGCCGCACGATCTCGACGGGAAAGCGGCGACGCTTCTCGGCGGTGCCGCCCCAGCCGTCATTCCGCTTGTTCGTGCGCGGCGCCAGGAACTGATTGAGCAGATACCCTTCGCTGCCCATGATCTCGACACCGTCGTAGCCGGCCTCGCGGGCCAGCGTTGCGCAACGGGCGAAGTCGTCGATGGTGCTCTGCACGCCACCCGCCGAGAGTCGTCGTGGGCGAAAGGGGTTGATCGGCGCCTTGATCGACGATGCGCTGACCGAAAGTGGGTGGTAGGCATAGCGTCCGGCATGCAGGATCTGCAGCAGGATCTTGCCGCCGGCATTGTGCACCGCAGTGGTGATGCGCCGGTGTCGGCGTGCCTGCGCGGACGAGGTGAGGTCTGAAGCCAACGGCAGCAGCCAGCCGGTCCGGTTGGGCGCGTATCCGCCGGTGATGATCAGGCCGACGCCACCGTGCGCGCGTTCGGCGAAGTACTCGGCGAGCCGGTCGGTGTTGCGGGCCCGATCCTCCAGGCCGGTGTGCATCGAGCCCATGATCACCCGGTTGCGCAACGTGGTGAACCCGAGATCCAACGGGGACAACAGATTTGGATAGTTCATCGGTTCTCCTGCTTCAGCTTCCCGGCCAGGGCCGCGGTCACTTCGTCGAGCCAGTCGATGGTGCCTTCCTCGGCACGGATGCCGCCGCGCAGCACGAGGTACTGGTGTAATGCGCTGTCGCGCAGCACTGCCGGGTCGGGGAACTGCTTCTTCTCGAATCCCCGGTAGGTGTCCAGCAATTGGGCGCGTTCGGTCCGCAGGGCGACGACTTGGTCGTGCAGCGCGCTCCGGTCTCCGAACGCGGCGCCGCGTAGCTTGACGGCGACCTCGCTGAGCGCGCCGCCCCGTCCGACTCCACCCCGTCCGGATGGGCCGCCGCCGAGCGGAGCGGCGATCCATCGGGCCAACTCGGAGCGGCCGGCATCGGAGACGGTGTAGACCTTCTTGTCCGGCCGTCCCTGCTGCGCCACCACCGTCGCCGACACCCAGCCGTCGGCCTGCATCGTCCGCAGCGTGCGATAGATCTGCTGGTGGGTGGCGCTCCAGAAGTATCCGATCGAGCGGTCGAACCGGCGCGTCAGCTCATAGCCGGAACCGGACTGTTCGCACAGCGACACCAGGATGGCTTGGGGGAGGGCCACCGGCGAAGCATAAGAACACCGGGCCACGCTATGCAACTAGTTGCACTGCATCGACGCGCATAACAACCAGGTACTTGCGTTGTATATGCGACGTCTAGTATCAGTAACACCGCTGGGAAGTGACCAAACACCTACCGGCTCAGCCCAAACTTCTACCTGGAGACCGTGGAGGAGACGTCTGTGACGTACACGATCGCCGAACCCTGCGTCGATCTCAAAGACAAGGCATGTATCGAAGAGTGCCCAGTCGACTGCATCTACGAGGGTGCTCGGATGTTGTTCATCCACCCCGACGAATGCGTCGACTGTGGCGCCTGCGAACCGGTCTGCCCGGTCGAGGCGATCTACTACGAGGACGACGTTCCTGAGCAGTGGGGCCAGTACACGCAGATCAACGCGGACTTCTTCGTCGAACTCGGATCTCCGGGCGGCGCAGCGAAAGTCGGCTTGACCGAGAACGACCCGCAGTCCGTGAAGGACCTCCCGCCGCAGGCTCACGACGACTGAGCGGCCTGATGAACCGCCGGCCACTGTCGGCTGTGTCGGCTCTGTTGCCGGAGTTCCCGTGGGACACCCTGGCCGATGCCACCGCGCTGGCCAAGTCGCACGCGGGAGGCATCGTCGATCTGTCGGTCGGCACACCCGTCGATCCGGTGGCCCCGCTGATTCGCGACGCGCTTGCCTCGGCCAGCGCCGAATCGGGATACCCCACTACTGCCGGAACTCTTGAGCTGCGCGAATCGGCCGTCGCCGCGCTGAATCGCCGCTACGCCATCACCGGGCTCGCCGAGTCGGCGGTGCTGCCGGTGATCGGCACCAAAGAGCTGATCGCCTGGCTGCCGACCCTGCTGGGCCTGGGCGCCGACGACCTCGTCGTGGTACCCGAACTGGCGTACCCGACTTACGACGTCGGTGCGCGGCTGGCCCGGGCGCAGGTGCTCGTCGCCGATTCGCTCACGCAGATCGGCCCGCGGGTCCCGGCGCTGCTGTTCGTGAACTCGCCGAGCAATCCGACCGGTCGAGTGCTCGGTGTC
>CBAAAS010000137.1:0-7037 GCA_964658855.1 uncultured Mycobacterium sp. | reverse complement strand
CGGCCAGCGCCGGGGCGAAGATCGATCCGGCGATTCCGGTCAGCACCTGCAACGCCGAGATTGCGACGAAGTGAGGTAACAGCGGCATCGCCAACGTTCCGACGGTGACGGTCAACGCGCCGGCAACGATCAGCGCGCGCTTGGCGGAGGTGCGGTCCACCAGCGCGCCGACCGGGGTCTGTGCGGCGATCGCAGCGATGCCACCGATCCCCATCACGAACCCGATCGAGGCCTGATCCCAGTGATGGGTCAGCAGCAGGTAGATCGACAGGTACGGGCCCAGGCCGTCGCGCACATCGGCCAGGAAGAAGTTCGACAGATCCAGCGCGCGAGAGATTCGACCCGGTGCCGCCTCAGCGGCATCAACGGTCAAGGTCTACCGGACAAGCAGCGGAGCTAGGCGCTCTTGTCGCGACGCTCCGCGCGCGAAGGCTTGCGCGGCACGATCGTCGGCAGCACGTTGTCGTCCACGGTCTCCTTGGTCACCACGACCTTGGCGACGTCATCGCGGCTGGGGATGTCGTACATCACCGGCAGCAGAACCTCTTCCATGATCGCGCGCAGCCCACGAGCTCCGGTGCCACGGTGGATGGCCTGCTCGGCGATCGCCTCCAGGGCGTCCTGAGTGAATTCGAGCTCGACGTTGTCCATCTCGAACAGCCGGGCGTACTGCTTGACCAGGGCGTTTTTGGGCTCCGACAGGATCGTCACCAGCGACTCCCGGTCCAAATTCGTCACCGAGGCGACAACCGGCAGACGACCGATGAATTCGGGAATCAGGCCGTACTTGATCAGGTCCTCGGGCATGACCTCAGCGAAGTGGTCGGTGGTGTCGATCTCGGCCTTGGAGCGCACCTCGGCTCCGAAGCCCAGACCACGCTTGCCAACACGGTCGGAGACGATCTTCTCCAGGCCGGCGAACGCGCCGGCCACGATGAACAACACGTTGGTCGTGTCGATCTGGATGAACTCCTGGTGCGGGTGCTTGCGACCGCCCTGCGGGGGCACCGACGCCTGCGTGCCTTCCAGGATCTTCAGCAGCGCCTGCTGCACACCTTCGCCGGAGACATCGCGGGTGATCGACGGGTTCTCGCTCTTGCGGGCGATCTTGTCGACCTCGTCGATGTAGATGATGCCGGTCTCGGCCCGCTTGACGTCATAGTCGGCGGCCTGGATCAGCTTGAGCAGAATGTTCTCGACGTCTTCACCGACGTAGCCGGCTTCGGTCAGCGCGGTGGCATCGGCGATCGCGAACGGCACGTTGAGCATCTTGGCCAGGGTCTGGGCCAGGTAGGTCTTTCCGCAACCGGTCGGCCCCAGCATCAGGATGTTGGATTTGGTCAGCTCAACCGACTCGCTGGAGCGAGATTCGCGACCCTTCTCACCGGCCTGAATTCGCTTGTAGTGGTTGTAGACCGCGACGGCCAACGTCCGCTTGGCGGTGTCCTGGCCGATGACGTAGCCCTCCAGGAACTCCCGGATCTCGGCGGGCTTGGGTAATTCGTCGAGTTTTACGTCGTCGGCGTCGGCGAGTTCCTCTTCGATGATCTCGTTGCACAGATCTATGCATTCATCGCAGATGTACACGCCAGGCCCCGCAATGAGCTTTTTGACCTGCTTCTGGCTCTTCCCGCAGAACGAGCACTTAAGCAAGTCGCCGCCGTCTCCGATGCGCGCCATGGTGCTGGGGGCCTACTTCCTGTTCACCGTGTTGATCGTGCTACGTCGCGTGTATTCCCGACGCTACCCGCTTGCTCCACGGCGATGCGACCGATAGAGATGAATCGCGTCGGTGATATTCGTGTTGTGCGCAAGAACATATCGCTTGGGGCGCCCCTACGCTTGGCGGGCGCGCCGCCGTGTCGTCGTGTCGTTATGCGACTGAGAGATAGGCGTGCCCGGCAGTCCTGTCGCGCACGCTGAAACCGACGATACCGGGTTGTCCGCCGGCGAGGGTTGACGACCGAATTGGATGCACGCGGCAAGGAGTTGTCCGGTCGCCACTTGGGCGGTCGCTGAACTGGCCTGCGCGGCAACCGGTTAAGACGTCGACGCGGAGAGCTTGCGGTACTCCAGGACGGTGTCGATGATCCCGTAGTCCTTCGCCTCGGCGGCGGTGAGAATCTTGTCCCGGTCGGTGTCCTTGCGGACGACCGCGGCGTCCTTGTTGGTGTGGTGCGCCAACGTCGTCTCCATCAGCGTGCGCATCCGCTCGATCTCCTTGGCCTGAATCTCCAAGTCGGAGAACTGGCCCTGGATCACTCCGGACAGCGACGGCTGGTGAATCAGGATCCGGGCATTCGGCAGCGCCATGCGCTTACCCGGGCTACCCGCGGCCAGCAGCACTGCCGCGGCCGAGGCGGCCTGACCCAGGCACACCGTCTGGATGTCGGCCCGGACGTACTGCATGGTGTCGTAGATCGCCATCAAGGACGTGAAACTGCCGCCGGGTGAGTTGATGTACATCGTGATGTCGCGGTCGGGGTCCAGTGACTCCAGCACCAGCAACTGAGCCATGACGTCGTTGGCCGACGCGTCGTCGACCTGGACACCGAGGAAGATGATGCGTTCCTCGAACAGCTTGTTGTACGGGTTCGACTCTTTGACACCCCAGCTGGAGTGTTCGACGAAGGACGGCAGGATGTAGCGCGCCTGCGGCTGGGTCTCGGGGTTCATTCGGCTTCTCCGGTGATGTGAGCGGCGCGGGTGATGATGTGGTCGACGAACCCGTATTCCAGCGCTTCGGGTGCGGTGAACCAACGGTCGCGGTCGGAATCGGCCTCGATGCGCTCGATGGACTGGCCGGTGAATTCGGCGTTGAGCCGGAACATCTCTTTCTTGATGACCGTGAATTGCTCGGCCTGGATGGCGATGTCGGCCGCGCTACCGGTCACCCCACCCAGCGGCTGGTGCATCAGGATGCGGGCGTGCGGAAGCGCGTAGCGCTTGCCCTTGGTGCCCGCGGCCAACAGGAATTCGCCCATCGACGCCGCCATGCCCATGGCGTAGGTGGCGATGTCGCACGGCGCCAGCACCATCGTGTCGTAGATCGCCATCCCGGCGCTGATCGATCCGCCGGGCGAGTTGATGTACAGGTGGATGTCTTTGGTCGAGTCTTCCGCGGCGAGCAGCAGGATCTGTGCGCACAGCCGGTTGGCGATGTCATCATCGACCTGCGATCCCAGGAAGATGATGCGCTCGGAGAGCAATCGCTCGTAGACCGAGTCGGTGAGGTTCAGACCCAGCGCGCTGGCGCGCATTTCAGTCCCACGGCTCACAGTGGGTTACCTGCTTTCTCGAGTTCCATATCCACCGACACTAACCAACCGGGGCGGTCGAAGACTCCCCGAAGTCCCTGCTGTTCGCTCACAGCGTCACTTCGTGTCGCCCGATGGCTCCTCGGAGGATGCGCCGGCCTCGTCGAATTCCTCGTCGTCCGCGTCGTCTGCATCCTGCAGGTCGCGGGTGCCGAAGAACTCGGAGGTCTCGATCACGTTGCCGTCGGTGTCGCTGACGGTGGCCGCTTCGACGGCCGCGGCGATGGTCTTGCCCCGGCGCACGTCGGCGAACATCGCCGGCAGCTGGTTCTGCTGCTGCAGGTAGCCGAGCAGCTCCTGCGGCTGGATACCGTACTGCCGCGAAGTCATCACCAACCGCTCGGTCAGGTCATCCTGGCCGACCTGGATGTCGAGGTCGTCCCCCAGCGCGTCGAGCAGCAATTGAGTCTTGATCGCCTTTTCGGCCTCGATGCGGGCGTCGGCGTCGAACTTCTCGCGTGTGGTGCCCTGCTTTTCAAGAGCCTCGGCGAGCTTGGCGTCGTCGTGGTCCAGGCCGTGCAGAGCGTTGTGGATGGTGTTGTCCACCTGGGCCTGCACGATCGCTTCCGGCAGCGGCATGTCGACGCCCTCGAGCAGGGCCTCCAGCGCGGCGGTGCGGATCTCTTCGGCCTGCTGCACGCGCTTGGTCCGGCTGACCTGTTCGGAGAGGTTGGCCTTCAGCTCGTCGATCGTGTCGAATTCGCTTGCCAGTTGGGCGAATTCATCATCGGGCTCAGGCAGCTCTCGTTCCTTGACCGAGCCGACGGTGACGGTGACCTCGGCCTGCTTGCCGGCGTGCGGCCCGGCTGCCAGCTCCGTGGTGAAGACCTTGGACTCACCGGCCGACAGGCCGACGATCGCATCGTCGAGGCCGTCGATGAGCTGGCCGGAGCCAACCTCGTGCGACAGGCCTTGCGTCGAGGCGTCGGGTACGTCCTCGCCGTCGATGGTGGCCGACAGGTCGATCGAGACGAAGTCGCCGGTCGCGACGGCCCGCTCGACCCCGTTCAGGGTGCCGAACCGGGAGCGCAACGACTGCAGCTCGGTGTCGACGTCCTCGTCGCTGACCTTGATCGGGTCGACGGTGATCTTGAGCGCGCTGAGGTCCGGCAGGGCGAAGTCGGGTCGCACGTCGACCTCGGCGGTGAAGACCAGCTCCTGGCCGTACTCCTTCTTGGTGACCTCGATCTCGGGCTGGCCCAGTGGGCGCACGTCGGATTCGGTGACTGCCTGGCCGTAGCGGCTGGGCAGCGCCTCGTTGACGACCTGGTCGAGAATTGCTTCCTTGCCGACCCGCGCCTCCAACAGCTTGGCGGGGGCCTTGCCTGGACGGAACCCTGGCAGCCGTATCTGCTTGGCGAGCTCCTTGTAGGCCCGATCGAAGTCTGGCTGCAGTTCCTTGAATGGCACCTCTACGTTGATGCGAACCCGGGTGGGGCTCAGCTGCTCGACGGTGCTCTTCACGCGTGTGCTCCTCGGTTGTGCTGACGGTCGTGTTCTGGTCGAGCTGGTTGGGGGTGGCGTGCCAGTCGGGGTGACAGGATTTGAACCTGCGGCCTTCCGCTCCCAAAGCGGATGCGCTACCAAGCTGCGCTACACCCCGCGGTGACCACGCGATCCTACGGCCACGCCTCGGCGGCCCTGTACTGGCCTCACGACCAGATCACGGGACGGCAACATTTGGATTTGAAGTCTGCCGCGCCGTAAAGTCGCGCTCGACTAATACACGCGGGCGTAGCTCAATGGTAGAGCCCTAGTCTTCCAAACTAGCTACGCGGGTTCGATTCCCGTCGCCCGCTCAGAACTGGGCACGGGTAACCGGGGCCGACTAGGCTAGGAAGGCTGATCAGGCCAACGACGGCCACCAGGTCGACGTACGCAGCCGAAGGCCGAGCAGGCCGCCGGCGAGGCTGAGGAGACCGACCCATTCCGCACCCAGGCGCCACGGCCGACATCCAAATTCAGGGCACCTGCGCGGCGCCCTTCCAGGGCGTGCGCGACGCGTTCGCGGAAAATTTCGTGCAGGGCAAAGAGATTGGCGCAGCGGTCGCCGCCTGGGTGGACGGAAAACTTGTCGTCAACCTGTGGGCCGGCTCAGCCGACGAAGCCGGCACCCGCCCATGGCAGGTAGACACCCTCTCCACTGTCTTGTCCGGCACCAAGGGCTTGACCAGCACCTGCGTGCATCAACTCGTCGAACGTGGCGAGCTCGATCTGAACGCGCCGGTGGCCAGGTACTGGCCCGAGTTCGGAGCGGCCGGCAAAGAGGACATCACCCTGGCCATGGTGATGAGCCACCGGTCGGGCGTGATCGGACCCCGGCAGCGGATGGACTGGAAACACGTCGCCGACTGGGATTACGTATGCGAACGCCTGGCCGAGGCCGACCCGTGGTGGAAGCCGGGGACCGCGCAGGGCTATCACATGACCACATTCGGATTCATCCTCGGCGAGGTGTTCCGCCGCGTCACCGGTGGCACCGTCGGTCAGTACCTGCGCACCGAGATCGCCGAACCGCTGGGAGCCGAAATCCACATCGGCACGCCCCGAACAGAACAACACCGTTGTGCCGATCGGGTCGCCAAGCCGCACATCCGCCAGATGCTGGCCGACGTCAACGCCCCTGGCTACCCCACCTCACTGGCCGAGCACCCGAAGGCGGGTCTGGCCGTGTCGATGGGGTTCGCTCCGGACGACGAAGTCGGCTCCAACGATCTCGACCTTTGGCGTGAACTCGAGTTCCCCGGCACCAACGGGCAGGTGTCGGCACTCGGCCTGGCGACGTTCTACAACGCGCTGGCGCAGGAGAAACTGCTCAGCCGCCCGCACATGGATCTCATCCGGGTCTCACAAGGCGGCCTGGAGACGGACCTGGTGCTCGGCCCGCGAGTCGCCGACCACGGCTGGGGCCTGGGCTACATGCTCAACCAGCGCCGCGTCAACGGGCCCAACCGGTCGATCTTCGGGCACGGCGGGCTAGGTGGCTCGTTCGGTTTCGTCGACCTGGAAAATCGGATCGCCTACGCCTACGTGATGAACCACTTCGACGCGACCAAGGCCAACGCCGACCCGCGCAGCGTCGTCATGAGCAACGAAATCTACCGGGTGCTCGGCGTCGAAATGGATTAGCGCTCGACGCTCGAACACGAAACGGCATTGCTGCGAGGTGAATTCGCGGCAATGCCGTTTCGGATCGAGTGTGATTCAGGCGCTAAACCAATGAGCGGTCAGCGGTGACCCCAGCCGTCGTGGGGTCCGAAGTTGTTGTCATGCCGACCGAAATCTTCGTGCCGATCGAAGTTGTTGTCGCGCGGCCCTCCGTTCCATCCGCCCCGGAAGTTGTCGTGGCAACCGCCCCACTCCCAGTTATTGCCCCAGCCCGGATCCCAGAACTCACCGGGACACCAGGTCGGTAGTGGCCCCGGCTGGGCGCGGGCTTCGGTTGCGACAGCTAAACCGGCCAACCCCATACCGGCGGCGACCGCGGCACTTGCTGCGACGATGCGTACGGTTTTCTTCATTCGGTCAGGCTACCCACCCCGTGGGCGCTGAAAAGACCAGCAGCACAACCTTTTTCGATCTGTGATATTCGGCGCTTGGAAAAATTAAGCTCGTTATCGCGATGCGAAAACGTGATACTGGAGGCCTGTCAGGCCTGTCACCTGCGCCGACAACGGTCTCGGATTAATCACTTCCGCCTACGAGTCGCCCCCGCCGGAC
>CBAAAS010000136.1:0-7105 GCA_964658855.1 uncultured Mycobacterium sp. | reverse complement strand
TAGTCGGCCGGCCGAACGTCGGTAAGTCGACGTTGGTCAACCGCATCCTGGGGCGGCGCGAAGCTGTGGTGCAAGACGTGCCCGGGGTGACCCGTGACCGCGTCTCCTACGACGCATTGTGGACCGGCCGCCGCTTCGTGGTCCAGGACACCGGGGGATGGGCGCCCGACGCCAAGGGCCTGCAGCGCCTGGTGGCCGAACAAGCCGCAGTGGCGATGCGTACCGCCGATGCCATCATCTTGGTGGTGGATGCCGTCGTCGGCGCGACGGCTGACGACGAGGCGGCCGCACGCCTGTTGCGTCGCTCGGGCAAACCAGTGTTTCTGGCCGCCAACAAAGTCGACAGCGACAAAGGCGAATCCGACGCGACCGCGTTGTGGTCACTGGGTGTCGGCGAACCTTATGCGGTCAGCGCGATACACGGTCGCGGTGTCGCCGATCTGCTCGACGCGCTCATCGGCGTGCTGCCGGAGGTCGCGGAACTGGGTTCCAGCCACGGTGGTCCACGACGGGTGGCGTTGGTCGGTAAGCCCAACGTCGGCAAGAGCTCGCTGCTGAACCGGCTGGCGGGCGATGAGCGTTCGGTGGTGCACGACGTCGCCGGCACCACCGTGGATCCGGTCGACTCACTGATCGAATTAGACGGCAAGATCTGGCGTTTCATCGACACCGCGGGCCTGCGACGCAAAGTCGGGCAGGCCAGTGGCCACGAGTTCTACGCCTCGGTCCGCACTCACGGCGCAATCGACGCCGCCGAAGTGGTGATCGTGCTGATCGACGGTTCGGTGCCGTTGACCGAGCAGGATCAGCGGGTGCTGTCGATGGTCGTCGAGTCGGGGCGCGCGCTGATTCTGGCTTACAACAAGTGGGACCTGGTCGACGAGGAACGCCGCTATCAATTGGACAACGAGATCGACCGCGAGCTCGTGCAACTGCGGTGGGCGGAGCGCGTCAACATCTCCGCCAAGACCGGCCGGGCGGTGCAGAAGCTGGTGCCGGCGCTGGAGAACGCGTTGGCGTCGTGGGATGCCCGAATCGGAACCGGCCGGTTGAACGCCTGGATCAAAGAGATTGTGGCGGCGACCCCGCCGCCCGTGCGTGGCGGCAAACAGCCGCGGATCCTGTTCGCCACGCAAGCCGCCGCACGACCGCCGACCTTCGTGCTGTTCACCAGCGGCTTCCTGGAGGCGGGCTATCGCCGCTTCCTGGAGCGACGGCTGCGCGAGACGTTCGGCTTCCAAGGCAGCCCGATCCGGATCAATGTGAGGGTTCGCGAAAAGCGGAAACCCCGGTCGCACTGACGGCGACGCCGGTGCCGAAACGACGGCAGCTAAGGTCTTTTCGGTGTCCTTGTCTCACGCCATCCTGATCGTCTTCGCCGGTGTGGGGGCGGGCGCAATTAACGCCGTCGTCGGCTCAGGCACGTTGATCACCTTCCCGACCCTGGTCGCCATGGGCTATCCACCGGTGACTGCGACGATGTCGAATGCGGTGGGCCTGGTGGCGGGCAGCGTGTCGGGAACCTGGGGTTACCGCCGAGAACTGAGCGGCCAGTGGGACCGGCTGCGCTGGCAGATTCCCGCGTCGATCCTGGGTGCCGCCGTGGGCGCCTGGCTGCTGCTACATCTGTCTGACAAGGTTTTCGGTCGAGTGGTTCCGGTGCTGCTCGTCGCGGCGTTGGCGTTGGTGGTCGTCGGCCCGCGGATCCAGACCTGGGCACGGCAGCGAGCCGAGGACTCGGGGCGGTCTGCCGACGAGGTGTCGCCGCGCCGGATGGCGGCGTTGGTGGCGAGCACCTTCGCGATCGGCATCTACGGCGGCTATTTCACTGCGGCGCAGGGAATCATGCTCGTCGGCGCGATGGGCGCGCTGCTGCCGGAGTCGGTGCAGCGGACCAATGCCGCCAAGAATTTGCTGGCGCTGCTCGTCAATATCGTTGCGGCGCTTGCCTATACGTTGGTGGCATTCGACCGGGTGAGTTGGCCGGTGGCCGGCCTCATCGCGGGCGGTTCCCTGATCGGCGGCTGGCTGGGTGCGCACTATGGCCGCCGGCTATCGCCGAATGCGTTGCGCGCCACAATCGTCGT
Source organism: uncultured Mycobacterium sp. (assembly GCA_964658855.1). Classification (GTDB taxonomy): domain Bacteria; phylum Actinomycetota; class Actinomycetes; order Mycobacteriales; family Mycobacteriaceae; genus Mycobacterium. Next base: position 5,018 of record CBAAAS010000136.1, on the reverse strand, counting down.
AGTCGGCCTGATCGGCCTCTACCGACTGCTGGCGGCTTAGCGGCTCAGCCTTTGTGGACGAGGTTGCCGATACCAGAGTTCCCGATCGTCGGAGATCCAGTGTGATAGGTGATCTGGTTTTCGGAGCCTGAGGCTTGGATCGCGTCGGCCGCATCGACGGTGATGTGATTTTGGATGCCGGACACAGTCACGCGCGCGCAGTGGCCGGTGATGACGACGTTGTTGGTGATGCCGCTGACGCTGACGCTGCCCCCATTGCACGCGATCGTCCGGACTTCGCTGATGCCGGAGACAGTGACGTTGTCACCCGTCGCCGCGGACGACGTCGATGGCGCGACTCCGGGCGTGTGCGGCATCGACCCGGACGGGTTGGGATTGACCGAGGGGAAGCTCGGAATGGGGAACATGCTCGGCAGACCACTACGCGAAACCTGGTGTGCGCTAAAGAGAAAGATGCCTATCGGGAGGGCGATCATGCCCATGACGAAGATGGCGATCGCGATCCAGATACCTCGCCCCTGGGAGCGCCTCGGCGGACCCGAGAACGAGTCGCTGTAAGGCAGCGGCGGCAGTGGTGAGAATGGTGGAGCGGACAGTGACGGCACGGGAGGGCCGGACGGTGGCACCTCAGGGGGAACATACGGTCGCGTCGGAGGTGGACCGGATGGCGGCGCCCATTTGCCCGGCGACTGATTCGCTGCGGCTTCGGAAGCGCGCGCCGCGTCGCTCAGTGGCTGCTCCAGCTCCCGGATGCGGGCTTCCGGATCATCCTCGGATTTCATCTACCGATGCTCGCATACGAAGAACACGGCTAACGGGTCATTCGCATTCGGTAGTTTTTGCAACGTGCCCCAATTAACCAATCGTCAGGTCCTGCTGCGCCGTCGTCCGAGTGGGTTGGTTCAGCCCGGGGACACCGAAGTGGTGAGTACGCCGGCGCCGGAGCCGGCCGAGGGCGAGGCGCTGGTCCGCACCACCTACGTCGGCCTCGACGCCGCGGTGCGGACTTGGCTCAACGACCAGCCGGGCTACCTCCCGCCGGTTCAGTTGGGCGAGGTGATCCGGGCGGCCGGGATCGGCGAAGTGGTCTCGTCACGGTGTGAGGCTTTCGCGGTCGGCGACGTCATCACCACGCTGTCCGGCTTTCAGGAATACGTGATCATCCGAGATGACGTATTCAGCACGCCGATCCCCGGGGAAAGCGATCAACTGGCGATCATGTCGGTCTACGGCCCGACCGGTGCGACCGCCTATATCGGCATGACCGACGTCGGCAAGCCGCAACCGGGGGACACCGTCGTCGTGTCGGCCGCTGCGGGTGCCACCGGATCGATCGCGGGCCAGATCGCGAAGATCGCCGGTGCGCGCGTGGTGGGGATCGCCGGTGGTGCGGAGAAATGCCGGGCAGTGGTGGAGGACTTCGGCTTCGACGCATGCATCGACTACAAGAACGACGACGTGGCGGCCGCGCTCAAACAGCACTGTCCCGATCGGGTGAACGTCTACTTCGACAACGTCGGCGGACCCATCCTCGACGCAGTGCTCGGCCGGCTGGCCATGAACGCCCGAGTCGTGCTCTGCGGGATCATCTCCAGCTACCTCAGCGGCGATCACCCCGGACCGGTCAATTACGTGAACCTGCTGTCGAAGACCGCGACCATGCAGGGATTCAATGCGCTCGATCAGTGGGGGCGGTTCGACGAGGCATCGGCGGCGCTTCGCCAGTGGGGCCACGAGGGACGAATCAACGCCCGCCAGACCATCTTTGAGGGCATCGAGTCGTGCGTCGATGCGCTGAACGGACTGTTCACCGGTGCCAACATCGGCAAGATGCTGGTCAAGTTGAGCGAGCCGACACCGACCTGACGGCTTGGGTTCGGGCGGTCGGCACCGCCTACGGTAGGCTCTGTCCCTGCTGCCGGTGAAGTCGCCGGCACCGGGCTGTGGCGCAGTTTGGTAGCGCACTTGACTGGGGGTCAAGTGGTCGCAGGTTCAAATCCTGTCAGCCCGACACTCTGAACTGCACGTATGCAAGATCATGCACGGTCACCCGACTAAGCCCCGACACCGAGATCCATCTGGGATGGTGCTCAAGCTCGCAATTTCTCGCCTCGCTAGCACACTTCAGCATTAGTCTCATTTGCAGGGGCAGTGCCATCTAACTGCAACCACCCGGATTTTCGGAGCTTCTGCGCCGAAATGAGCGATCGCCGTGCGTTGACAAAGCAGCGCATGCGCATTAGGGAGTCGCGATGCTATCGAGCGTCCGTTGACGCGGCCTGCCGATTCTCGAAACGCCGAGTCGCCCCAAACATCGGTTCTTGGGGTCCTCGAGCAGTGCCCAATTCCTTTGATAGCCGCAGCCGACGGCGCAGTCTTGTTCGCTAACACGGCATTCGCGCATTTACTCGGATACTCACGAGACGCGATCACCTCTCGCAGCTACGAAGACATCTGCTCTTTCCTGCCGCCAGACGAAACACTCTTCGCGATTACCCGGCTAGGCAGTCACCTCTTCGGGCGCTTGCACCCACTGGGCCAGGCGACAGTTTTCGTCAAGATGCTCAGATCGGCGATAGTCAACGACGCCGACTCGGATGCAGTCACGCTGGTCAAAGGGCTGGGGGAACGCCTGTCCCGGCTAGCGGCACCGCAAGTTTCGCCACGTCAACACTGAGCACCACTTGCGAGCGACGGAACCGGGTCGGGCCAACCCACGCCGAAACTTATCGACAACATCCGTCGAACTCGACGCCGCTGGGCGACGCCATGATGATGGTGTCAAAGCCGAAACACGCGGCGTGACTGGACTCGGTCGTAGATGCACGCAGAAGGGTTGATCGCCATGCAACAGATCGCCATCCACGGCCCGCGGCGCGGACCAGACGCTCGGGACTACGAATTGCTTGGCGACGCCTCAGACATCATGGACTGGTGACTGCTATGCGTACCGGCATCGCCAGTCTTGACAGCGCTCTGGTTGGCGCCTCGGTGGTGCTGACCGCGGCAATCATTTTCGCTGGCGCGGCAGGCGCGGACCCGAGTCAGCAACAGGATCAGTTTTTGGCGCTGCTAGAACAGGAACAGATTCCGCCCACTGATGCCGGTGAGGTGGTTGGTGTCGTTGCCCGAGCCCACCACATTTGCAGCGAAGTCAACAGCGGCACACCGGTCGACGCCGTGGTGAACGAGGAGATGGACCGTGGTTATGCGGAAAATCCGCGTTTGCACCTAATGGCCGACCGCGTGCGAAGAACCGTAGTCAGATTCGTCACCGCATCAGTGACCGTCTACTGCCCAAGCCATAAGGGCGAGCTTCCGCCGTACGAGTAAGTCTGCTGAGTCCCTGCGGCCGGGCGATCGGTTAGCCCGTGTACTGGGGACAGTAAGCGCTCGCCGCGATCATGGTGAACTTGGCGGCGTCGCGGCTAAATCCCGGATTGCTCGACGACACGCTCTTGACGACGCCGGCTTGGGAATTGCCCTGGTCTATCAGTGCGCATGCCATTGTGGCGACCGCAACGGCGACAGTTGGGTCCTGAAACTGTAATGCCGGCCTTGGTGAGCGTCGCCAAGAAATTCGGATCGGGCCCCGAAGTGCCCGGATCGGCTTGCACTGGTGTGGCCATGCCGATCACAGCAACGAAGCTCGTAAGGGTGACGAGGAATCGCAGTGCTTTTATCCTCACGAAAATCGATGTCCGTGGTGCGCAACTGCTGCCCTGAATGCGTTGCGTCGGGGAGTGTTCGCTCCTCGCAACCCTGCCGACAGCCGACGGCCGTGGGGAGGTCTCTACTTCGTGTCGACGACCAACACTTCAGCCTTGGCCCGGTGACGAACAACGCGTGGAACCGACCCGATGGGACGCCGCTTCGTAGAGTTCGCGCAGCTCCGCCGCAGACCATGGCGGTTTGGGCATTTCGACCGCGTGCACCAGCGTGAGGTGCGCATCGCGCATTGCCGCTTCGCGGGCAGCCCATCGGACTGCCACGTTGGAGTCGCCTGACCCGTCGACGCCGACGACGATGCCGAGATGCTTTTCTGAGCTGTTCATGTTGGGTCCTTTCCGACTGTGCCGATGCTCTCGGCGCCACGATCGAATCCGCTGGTTCTAAGTCGACGCTACGAGCTGATGCTGCGCGGGGGAGGAGGCTTAAGTCCTCAATAGCAGGATCCCTACGGCCTCCGTAGTCGCGTGCGACTGGGCCGCGGCGACGTCGAATCATCATGCTGCCCAGACATTTCAGCGCTCCGATGCATTGACGCGTTGAGTCAAAGATCGATAAGCGGCATCGTGCGTCGCCAACACCCAGAATGCGCCGAGCCGAAATGGCCCGAGCACGCAGCAAGACGCTCGCACGGTGCCAGGCATCTTTGACAAGGCTGTCCTTGCTGGCGGCCCACACGGCTATGCCGTTGACTAACCGACATGGCCGATGATCGAGTAGTCCAATCCCGCCAGTCGGAACGGAGACCAGCGATACCTTCGGAGGCGAGTGATGAGGTGAACCATATTGCGGAGCCGCACAGCAGTGGCCTATCGCAGCGCCTGAACTGGTTGCGCGCAGCCGTTTTGGGCGCCAATGACGGCATCATCTCCGTTGCCGGCGTCGTGGTCGGAGTGGCTGGAGCTTCCACGCTGCGCGGCCCAATCTTCACAGCTGGGCTGGCGGCTCTGGTAGCCGGCGCCGTCTCGATGGCACTCGGTGAATTTGTGTCAGTTTCAAGCCAGCGCGACAGCGAAAGCGCGCAGCTGGCAATGGAAAGGCGTGAGCTCCGGCACATGCCCGAAGTCGAACTGGCAGAACTCACGGCGATCTATCAGCGTCGCGGCTTGTCATCCCAAACCGCAGCCCAAGTCGCCCAAGAACTGACCGCACACGACGCACTCACGGCGCACGCTCGCGCCGAACTCAACATCGATCCCGACCAACTGGTCAACCCATGGCAGGCCGCGGCAGCATCGGCAGCGTCGTTCGCTGTCGGGGCGCTGCTGCCGTTCGCCGCCATTCTTTTG
>CBAAAS010000135.1:0-7145 GCA_964658855.1 uncultured Mycobacterium sp. | reverse complement strand
TCGTCGGCGTTCGCGCGCTGCCAGAGCGCCCAGTGGGCCTCGACCTTGTCGACGTCACCTTCTCCGGCGCCACCTCCGCGAACGTGCTCACCGAGCGCCAGCGCGGCGCCCCGCCTCAGATCGAGGCGTTGGACGGCACCGAAGACGTGGTGACCATCACCATCGGCGGCAACGACGTCGGGTACGTGCCGCTGCTGATGGGTGCGTCGCTACCGGGCTTGGCGCGCAGACTGCCCGCCATCCGCGAGGTGCTCGACGGCGACGCCCGCATCAAGGCGCTCGACGGGATCGGTGCGGCCCTGCGGGCCGTCGGGACCGCGGTGCGTCAGCGGGCGCCGCAGGCCCGGGTGATGTTCGTCGACTACCTCACGCTGTTGCCCGCAGCCGGTGTACCTGCAGCTCCGCTGTCGGCTGAACACGCCGAGCTGGGTCGATTGATCGCCACGCGCCTCGAGGAAGCCACCGCGGAAGCCGCCGAGGCCACCGGATGCGCGGTGGTGCGCGCGGGACAGGCGAGCCGAGACCATCACGCTTGGTCGCCAGATCCGTGGACGGTGGCGGCGGGCTGGCCACTCCCGTGGCGCCCGGCGCCGTTTCACCCCAACGCAGTAGGTATGCGGGCTGTGGCCGACATGATCACGGGGCAGGCCGGCACCGTCTGATTAGTTTCTCGGTGCCTGGGTAGATCAAGAGCGACCATGCAGCAATTACTGCCGAGGGACTATCCCGTCGACATGACTCTGAGAGCACACGTGCACCGTCGTGGATTCGACCATTCGGCGCTCTTTTACCAATCAGAGCGCGAGTACGTCGATTCGCTGGTGGACTTTATCGCCGACGGACTGGAACAGGGTCAACCCATTTTGGTCGCGGTGCCCGGGGACAAGCTGGCTTCATTGCGCAGCGCATTGGGAGACGACGCCGACGGCGTCACGATGGCCGACATGGTCGAGTTCGGCCGCAATCCCGGGCGCATTCTCGCCGGGCAGTACTCCTTCGTTGAACGTCACCCGGACCAGCACGTCCGACTTATCGCCGAGCCGGCCTGGGCGGGCCGAACCGAACACGAGTATCTCGCCTGCATGCAGCACGAGGCATTGGCCAACATCGCGTTCTCGGGTTCCAGCATCACGGGTCTGTGCCCGTACGACGCATCGTGCCTGAACGAGAGCGTTCTGGCGCACGTCCGCCTCACCCATCCCCAGGTCTGGATGGGCGGGTCGCGTAGACACTGTCCGGAATACGCGGTCGACGCCGCACTGGAGCGGTGCAATCAGCCGCTGGTGACCAGTCCGGCCGCCGTGACGTACACCGTTGAGCATGCGCATGACCTGTCCGGCGCCCGCAGATCCGCCGAACGCTATGGCCGGCTGCTCGGGATGGCGCCGGATCGGGTTGCCGACCTGCTTCTGGTGACCACCGAGTTGGCCACCAACAGCCTCGATCACGCCGGAGGTCCGTGCCAGCTCGCATTCTGGTACGACAGCGGCTTCGTGGTCTGCGAGGCACGCGATATGGGCCAGTGGGCGGACCCGCTGGCGGGGCGACGGCCGCCGGGTGCGACCGGCGCTGGTCCGTACGGGTTGTTCGTGGTCAACGCAATCGCCGACCTGTTGCGCACCCACACGACGTCCGTCGGAACCACCGTCCACGCGTATCTGCGGCGCGAAGACCCCGCCGAAGCGGCAAGCTGACACGGGACCAGATGCGGGGTGCGAGTCGCGGCGTGCGTCTAACCTGGGGCGCGATGGCTACCAAATCAAAAACACTGCTCGTCGCTGTCGCGGCGCTGATGTTGGCAACCGGCGGATGCGATTCCTCGGACTCCGCCAACTCGATGAAGTCGATATCGGCCCCCGACTTCGCGGCCTCGCTGCGGGGCCGGGTCACCACCGACGCGATGATGGCCCACCTGACCAAGTTGCAGGACATCGCCAACGCCAACAACAACACCCGCGCGGTCGGCACTCCGGGCTACGACGCCAGCGTCGACTACGTTGTTGGGAAGTTGCGGGACAAGGGTTTTGACGTACAGACGATGCAGTTCGAGGCGCACGTGTTCCATGCCGAACCGGGGTCGGTGACCGTCGCCGACAAGAAGATCGACGCGCGGGCGCTGGAATACAGCCTCGGCACACCGCCGGTCGGGGTGACCGGTCCGCTGGTCGCGTTCCCGGTCGATGGAAGCCCGGGCTGTAATCCCACCGACTTCGACAACCTCCCCGTCAACGGTGCCGTCGTGATGGTGGATCGCGGCATCTGCCCGTTCTCCCAGAAGGCGAAAGCCGCCGCGCAAAAGGGCGCGGTGGCAATGGTGGTGGCGGACAACGTGGTCGAGGAGCGCATCGCGGGCACCCTCAGCGAGACCAACGACGTCAAGATCCCGGTCGTCGGGGTCACCAAACCCGACGGCGCTCTGCTGCGCACGATCGCGGGGCCCGCGACGGTTCAGGTCGCCGCCGAGACCAAGAACGTCTCGGCCCGCAATGTGGTCGCGCAGACCAAGACCGGTTCGAGCAGCGATGTGGTCATGATCGGGGCGCACCTCGACAGCGTCCCCGAGGGGCCCGGCATCAACGACAACGGATCCGGTGTGGCCGCGGTGCTGGAAACGGCTCTGCAACTGGGCAACTCGCCGGGGATCCACAACGCGGTGCGGTTCGGCTTCTGGGGCGCCGAGGAACTCGGGCTGATCGGTTCCCGCAGCTACGTGGAGTCGTTAGATATCAACGCGCTCAAAGACATTGCATTGTATATGAACTTCGATATGCTTGCCTCGCCCAACCCGGGCTACTTCACCTACGACGGCGACCAGTCACTGTCGGCAGACAAGCGGGGCAGCCCCGTTGTTCCCGAAGGCTCTGCCGGAATCGAGCGGTCGCTGGCTGCCTACCTCAACTCAGCCGGGAAAACTCCGCAGGACACCTCGTTCGACGGCAGATCCGACTATGACGGCTTCACTGCCGCCGGCGTCCCCGCAGGCGGGCTGTTCTCCGGTGCCGAGAACAAGAAGTCGCCGGATGAAGCCAAGCTCTGGGGTGGTCCCGCCGACGAGCCGTTCGACCCGAACTACCACAAGAGCACGGACACCCTGGAGCACATCGACCGTGGCGAGTTGGGCATCAACGGCGGCGGGGTGGCCTATGCCACCGGCCTTTACGCGCAGGATCTCGCCGGTCGCAACGGCGTCCCGGTCCGTGAAGACCGAACCCGCCACGAGCTCACCAAGAAATAAACCGGGGCTCAGTCGCCCGTGCGCTCGAATTTGTCCTCGAAATCGCCTCCGGCGCAGGTGCTCCCGATCGTCTCATTGTGGCCGTGGCCAGTGAGTAAGGGGATCGGATCTTGCAGCGGGTCGGGCAACGGATATTCGGCGCTGAGTTTGATCTGCGCGGTGCCGCCGGTGTTGCAGGGCACGGTGCCCTCGTCGTCGCGGGTCCATTTCCCGCCGCCGAAGACGAGTGGCACAACCCCGTCGATGGCATGGAACAGACTCATGCACCGATCGCCGTTGCGTAGGCACACGGTACGGACACTGAGATCGTCCTGCCCCGGTGCGGAGCCGCCGTTCGCGTAGGTGATCGTCTCGTGGTAGCGACCGTGCAGCGCTGTCGACGGAGATGCCGCCCGTGGCGGCAAGGACGCCGGGTCGGGGACTTTGGTGAGATCGGGATCGCCGGTGCGGGTGAAGGTTACGGTGCGCTTGGCGGCGCTGCAGCTGTTGATGGTGGACCGCGTGGTTTCCCCGGTCAGGGTGCCGTCGGGTTGCGGTTGCAGGGTGAACACCACCCAGACTTCGGTGGGTGCGTCGTTGCAGGGCGTTGAACCTAGGCCCACCGCAACCCAATTGGAGCCCACCTGATCGAACACCAGGTTCGAGACGAGCACGATTCCGCTGCCGCCGGTATAAGAGGCCGTCGCGATGCAGCCGCCCGCGCCGCAGTTGGAACGGACGTCCCAGGTGCCTGTCATCGGTGGTGCGCCGGTGGCCGGTTTGCCCTCGAGGTCGGTGCCTGGACCGTAGTCGGCGCGATACGTTCCGGAGAACGTGTGCACGGCGGCCGCTGATGGTGCGGTAGGGGCCCGATCGTGACGCTGGACCATCAGCACGCCGGTTAACACGGCAGCCACGACTACCGTTGCGCTGACCGCCAGTGCGGCAATCAGTTTCGGCCGCGCCACCCGTCGCGTCGGGGTCATGAGAGTGGGTGCCGGTTCGGGCACGGTCGGCGCCAGTGGGGGAGCCCGGTGCACGTGGCCGGACGGCGGGTTGAGGGCGTAGTTCAGCTCTCTGGCGAACTCTCCGCAGCTGGCGAACCGGTCCGCGGGAGACTTGGCCATCGATCTGGTCAGCACCTGATCCAGCGCGGCCAATTCCGGCCGACGTTCCCCTACCGACGGTATCGGCGCCGCAACATGTTTGGTGATCACCACCGCGGGGTTGGAGTCGACATACGGCGGCGCACCCGTCAACAGGTCAAATGCGGTGCAGGCCAACGCGTACTGGTCGGTGCGCCCGTCGAGGGGTTCGCCCCGCAACTGCTCGGGTGCCGCGTAGGCCATGGTGCCGACCGCCATGTTCGTCGCGGTCAGTCCGGCTGGGTCGTCGATAAGGCGTGCAATACCGAAGTCGGCCAGAAAGATTCGGTGCGCTTTGGGATCGAGCAGTACGTTGGCTGGTTTGACGTCGCGGTGCAACAGGCCCTGCTGGTGTGCGTAGTCCAGCGCTGACGCGACGGCGGTGATGATCTCCACCGCCTGACCGGCAGGCAGTCCCTGCGGATGGTGCTCGCGGACCAGCCGGGACGCATCGGTGCCCCCGACGTAGTCCATCGAGATCCACAATTGCCCGTCATATTCACCGCGGTCGTGGACACCCAGAATGTTGGGATGCGACAGGCTGGCGGTCAGATCCGCTTCGCGCAGAAACCGCTCCCGGTACTCCGGGTCGGCGGTCCACTGGGTGGGCAACACCTTGAGCGCATCCTGCCGCGGCAACCGCGGATGAGCGGCCAGATACACCGTTCCCATGCCGCCAGCGCCGAGCACGCGCAGGATCGTGTATCCCGCGAACGCTTCGCCTACCGACACCGGCATGGGCAGATCCTATCTGGAAGCTATGCTGCTTTTGTTTAGCTGGCGAAGGCTGATGACGCGGGAACATCATGATGGCCGATGAGTTGGGTACCGGGCAGTCCTTTGCGGCGGCCCAATTTGGCGTGCTGGGCCCGCTGCAGGTGCGCGTGGGCGATCAACCAGTGCCGTTGGGCACGCCGAAGCAGCGTGCCGTGCTGGCGATGTTGATTGTCAATGCGAATCGGCCGGTGAGCATCGATTCGCTCATCGGTGCCGCATGGGATCAACGGCCGCCGCACGGAGCCCGGGCAACGTTGCACGCCTATATCTCCAATTTGCGTCGGTTGATGAGCGACGCGGGTATCGACCGTTCCGTGCTGGCGAGCATGCCCCCTGGTTATCAACTGTCCATCAGCGACCATCAGTACGATTTCGGCCGGTTCATCGCCGAGAGAAACGCCGGCGTGCAGGCCGCAGCCGACGCACAATTCGAGCAGGCCGGCCGGCACCTGCTGGCTGCCCTTGATCAGTGGCGCGGCCCGGTTCTGGAGGACCTGAGCGACTTTCATTTCGTGGAGACCCTGGCCGCGGCCCTCGACGAGGAGCGTGTGCTGGTTCACATCGCACGTGCCGAGGCCGAAATTGCCTGCGGTAGACCGCATACCGTGATCTCCGAACTCGAGGCGCTGACCACCACGCACGGCTATCGGGAACCGCTGTGGGCGCAGCTGATCACCGCCTACTACTTGGCGGACCGTCAATCCGACGCCCTGGACGCTTACCTGCGGCTAAAAGACCTGCTGGCAGAAGACTTGGGTATCGATCCGGGATGGACGATCCGGGAACTCTACGAGCGGATCCTGCGCCAAGAGCCGCTGGATGCGCGCAAGGCCGCCCAAACACATGCCGAAGACACCATTATCGCGCAGTCGGACAACGCAATCCGCGTCCGTGGCCCCGCGGTCGCGGCGCTGGTCGGCTCGGACGGGCGACGCCATGCACTGGCAGGCACGGCCACCCGGATAGGCCGAAGCCCGGACAACGACATCGTGCTGTCCGACGCCAAGGTCAGCCGCCACCACGCCGTCATTGCCGATGATGGTCGCACAATGCTCATCACCGATTTGGGATCGGCGAATGGAGTCCGGGTGCGCCGCACACGTATCGACCCCAGTGCGGAACTGCACAACGGCGACAGCATTCGGATCGGCGACGAGGAGTTCACCCTCGATACCGGCGCCGACCCACCGCTGCGTTAAGGATCCAGTAAGCGCTGTCCCGGACAGTGAGCGAGCGCAGGTGTTGCACCGCAGCACCGCGACCTCACGAAAGGACAACGCACATGAAGATTCTGCCCCCCAACATCGAAGAGCAAATCGACCGCGTCGACCGCAACCGCAGCCTGATCATCGGGATCAGCACAGGGCTGGTTGCCTTTTGGTGCCTCTACCGGGTGCTGTGGTCGATCTACCTCTCGATCACGTACGACTTCCTGTTCGGGTCGATGGTGTTCTCCATCGTCTTGTGGGGTGTGATCGGTGTCGTCGCGACGATCGCCGCCACCGCGTTCCTCACCCGCTACGCCAAGCGTCCCTGAGCCGGGACGATGATCAATTCCGCCTATCGACCCGAGCCCCCTCAGCTACTGCCCACCACCGTCGCCGACGGGCGCGCCCCCGGCGTGTACTACCGCATCGACGGAGAGTTGGTGCCGGTGCTGCACGTCTGGCTCGACGGCAGCGTGCCGGTGTTTTTCGAGCATCACGTCATTTTGTGGAAGGACCCTGCGCTCGATATCGGGCTCAGGGGAAAGGGTGCGCTCAAGCGGATGGTCGGGGGGATGCAACTGCTCATGACCGAGGCGCGCGGACCGGGCCAGGTCGCGTTTTCCCGCGATGGCACCGGACACGTCTTTCCCCTGCATCTGCGACCCGGCGCCGCCATCGAGGTGCGTGAGCACCAATATCTAGCGGCCACAGGCAATTTGGAGTACGGGTTCACCCGCCAGAAGGGGATCCGGAACATGCTGTTCGGCTCGACCGGGTTCTTCGTGGACCGGTTCGCCGCAA
>CBAAAS010000134.1:0-7151 GCA_964658855.1 uncultured Mycobacterium sp. | reverse complement strand
AGCCAACAGGTCGACCGGCTGTTCGTCAACGCGAACACGCTGCTGGCCGCCTTCAACGAACGCAGCCGGGCGATCAGCGCGCTATTGAGCAACGTGGCCACGTTCTCGGCCCAGGTGCAGAACCTGATCAACGACAACCCGAACCTCAATCACGTCCTGGAGCAGCTGCGCACCGTCAGCGACCTCTTGGACGCCCGCAAGAACGACCTGGCTGCCATCACCAAGACGATCGGCAAGACTTCCGCGGGCCTCAACGAGACCGTGTCGTCGGGTCCTTACTTCAAAGTCCAGCTGGTGAACCTGCTGCCGTACTGGATCCTGCAGCCGTTCGTGGATGCGGCGTTCAAGAAGCGCAGTATCGACCCGGAGAACTTCTGGCGCAGTGCCGGGTTGCCGGCGTTCAAGTTCCCCGACCCGAACGGCACGCGGTTCCCCAACGGTGCGCCACCGCCTGCGCCGCCCGTGCTGGAAGGCACCCCGGATCATCCATATCCGGCCGTGGCACCCGGATCGCCGTGCTCGTACACGCCGACGCCGGAGTTGTTGCCGCGGCCGGGCAACCCGATGCCGTGTGCGGGCATCGACCAGAACTTGGGACCGTTCGGACCGAATGGGCCGTATCCGGCCCTGCCCAACGTGGCTTCCTCGCCGCCGAACCCTGCCGGTCTGCCCCCGACGCCGGGAATTCCGATCGCCGGGCGACCCGGGGAGGTCCAGCCGAACGTGCCGGGCACACCCGTGCCGATCGCGCCCGGACCTCCAGGGGGACGCACCGAGCCACTGGGACCGCTCCCGGGTCCGGCTCCGGCCAACCCCGCGGCAGCACCGCCACCAGGACCGTTGCCGCCCGGACCCGCGGCACCGCCCGGGCCGGGTCCCCAGCTACCGGCGCCGTATATCGCCAACACAGGTGGCGCCGGTGGCAGCGGAGCTCAAGGAGGTAACCAGAATTGAGTACCGTCTTTGACATCCGCAACCTCCGGTTGCCGAAGATGTCACGTGCGGCGTACATCATCGGTGCGCTCGCCGTGGTGGCAGCGCTGGTGCTGGCGTACCTCGGAGTCGAGCTCTATAAGAAGCTGACCAACAACACCGTGGTCGCCTACTTCCCGGTGGCCAACGCCCTGTACAACGGCGACCGGGTCGAGATCATGGGCGTCAAGGTCGGTGCGATCGACAAGATCGAGCCGGCCGGCGACAAGATGAAGGTCACCTTCCACTACTCCAACAAGTACAAGGTGCCCGCCGACGCGCAGGCCGTCATCCTGAACCCGACGCTGGTGGCATCGCGACTGCTTCAGCTGGAACCCCCCTACAAGGGCGGACCGGTGCTGGCCGACAACGCGGTCATTCCGGAAGAACGCACCCAGGTGCCGACCGAGTACGACGAACTGCGCAACTCCGTTACGAAGATCATCTCCAAACTCGGGCCCACCAAGGAGCAGCCCAAAGGTCCGTTCGGTGAGGTCATTGAATCCTTTGCCGACGGGCTGGCCGGCAAGGGTAAGCAGATCAACACCACTTTCAACGACCTGTCGCGAGCGCTGACCGCGCTCAACCAAGGTCGGGGCGACTTCTTCGGCGTGATCCGAAGTCTCGCGCTGTTCGTCAACGCGCTACACGCCGACGATCAGAAGTTCGTCGCGCTGAACAAGAACCTGGCCCAATTCACCAGCAGCCTGACCGGGACCGACCAGGACCTGTCCAATGCGCTGCAGCAGTTCGACGGACTGCTGACGACGATCCGACCGTTCCTCGACAAAAACCGTGAGGTGCTGACGCACGACATCAACAACCTCGGCGATACGACCAACGCACTGGTCCAGCCCGAACCGCTGGCCGGTTTGGAAACCGGCCTACATGTTCTGCCGACAGCATTGGCTAACGCGAACCTCATCTACCACCCGGCGCACAGCGCCATCGTCGGGCAGCCGGCCGGAACGGTCGGCACGATGGGTTTCGCGAACCCGATGGAATTCCTCTGCAGCGCCATTCAAGCCGGAAGCCGGCAGGGCTACCAGGAATCCGCCGAGCTCTGCGCGCAGTACCTGGCGCCGGTTCTCGACGCGATCAAGTTCAACTACCTGCCTTTCGGCCTCAACCCGTTCAGCCTCGCGGCAACGTTGCCGAAGGAAGTCGCCTATTCCGAGGACCGACTGCATCCGCCGAACGGTTATAAAGACACCACCGTGCCTGGTATTTGGGTGCCCGACACCCCGACCTCGCACCGCAACACCCAGCCCGGCTGGATCACCGCACCCGGCATGCAGGGCGTCAAGGTGGGGCCCGTCACGGCGGGCCTGCTGACCCCCGAATCGCTGGCGGAGCTGATGGGCGGGCCGGACATCGTGCCGGTGCAGTCGAACCTGCAGACCCCGCCGGGATACCAGAATGCTTACGACGAACAGCCTCTCGGGCCGGCGCCCTACATCGGATTGCCGGGGAACCCGGGCCCGATACCGCCGCCGCCGGCGGGACCCAACGTGATCCCCGGTCCGGTGGCACCGACGCCGGCGCCTGGACCGTCGCCGCTGGCAGGCCAGGTGCCGCCTGGACCCGCGTTGCCCGCTGAGGCAGCATCCGCACCAGGAGCCGGGCAGTGATGCGCGTGACGAGCGCGCTCCGCGCGAGGAGTAGGCCGAACCGAGAGCCGATGATGCGCGTGATGATCAGCAAAGCCCGCCACCGGATCTGGCAGAGCCTGGTGTTACTCATCGCCGCAACGGTATTGAGCTCGTGCGGCTGGCACGGCGTCTCGAACGTCTCGCTGCCCGGCGGTCCAGGCGACTCGTCCGGCGCGTACACGGTGTACGTGCAGATGCCGGACACACTGGCCATCGACGGCAACAGCAAGGTCCTGGTGGCCGACGTTTTCGTCGGCTCCATCCGCAAAATCGAGCTCAAAACCCCGGAGTTCGAGATCAACGGCCACCGCGCCAAGAACTGGGTGGCCACCCTGACGCTCGGCATCCAAAAGAACGTCAAGCTGCCCAAGAACGCCACCGCCAAAATCGGGCAGACAAGCCTGCTGGGTTCGCAGCACATCGAGCTGGCCCCGCCAGCCGACCCCTCGTCACAGATGCTGAAGAACGGCGACACCATCCCGCTGAAGAACTCGTCGGCCTTTCCCAGTACCGAACAGACCCTAGCGAGCCTGGCCATGGTCGTGCGAGGCGGTGGTCTCAACAATCTCGAGGTTCTGCAGAACGAGGTCAGCAAGATTCTGACCGGCCGGGGCCCGCAGATCCGGGCCTTCCTCGGCAAACTGGACACCTTCACCCGTCAGCTCAACGAGCAGAGCGACGACATCACCCACGCCATCGACTCGACCAACCGTCTATTGGCCTACGTCGGTGGCCGCTCCGATGTGCTGGATCGCGCGCTGACCGAATTCCCGCCGCTGATCAAGTTCCTGGCGGCCCCGGAGTATCAGAAGCATCTAGTGGACGCGGTGCAGTCGGTGGGCGCGCTCAGCCAGGCCGCCGCCCAGTACCTGGGTGAGGCTCGGGCCCCGTTGCACCAGGACCTGGTGTCGCTACAGTGCCCCCTCAAGGAACTGGGCAAGGCCTCGCCTTACCTGCTCGGTGCGTTGAAGCTGCTCTTTACCGCGCCGTTCGACCTGGACACCGCACCCGAGCTGATTCGGGGCGATTTCATGAACTCCTCGCTCGAGGTGGATACGACGCTGTCGGCAGTCGACAACGCCTTCCTCACCGGTACCGGGTTCTCGGGAGCGTTGCGGGCGCTGGAGCAGTCCTATGGTCGGGACCCCAACACGATGATTCCTGATGTGCGTTTCACGCCGAACCCGAATGACGCGCCGGGCGGACCACTGGTAGAGAGGGCGGACCGGCAATGCTGACTCGTGTCATCAAGCGCCAGCTGATCCTGTTCGGCATCTTGACCGTCGTGGCCCTGTTGGTGCTGGGGATCTACTATCTGCGGCTTCCTACATTGGCGGGCATCGGTCAGTACCAGCTGAAAGCCGACCTGCCGGCCTCGGGCGGCCTGTATGCGACGTCCAACGTGACCTACCGCGGAGTCACCATCGGCAAGGTAACCGCCGTCGAGCCGACGGAAAAGGGCGCCGAGGCGACGATGAGCATCGACAGCAATTTCAAGATTCCGCTCGACTCAGTGGCCAACGTGCATTCGGTGTCGGCCGTCGGCGAGCAGTATCTGGACCTGGTGTCGCAAGGCAAGGCGCAGGGGGTCTTCTCGCCTGGTCAGCGGATAACCAAGGGCACGGTCCCCAGCGAGATCGGCCCGGCGCTGGACACCGCCAACCGTGGTTTGTCGGTGCTACCGACGGACAAAATCGGTAAGTTGCTCGACGAGACGTCCGACGCGGTCGGAGGCCTGGGTCCGGCGTTGCAGCGGCTGGTCGACTCCACTCAGGCGATCGTCGGCGACTTCAAGACCAACATCAACCAGGTCGACGACATCATCCAGAACTCAGCGCCGATCCTGGACAGCCAAGCCGTCTCGAGTAACGCGATCGACCGGTGGGCGCGCAACCTCAATGTCCTGGGTAAGCAGACCGCGCAGCAGGACCCGCACCTGAAAAGCATTCTGACGCAAGCGGCTCCGACCGCCGACCAGGTGAACTCGGTGTTCAGCGACGTCCGTGAGTCGCTGCCGCAGACGCTGGCCAACACCGAGATCATCGTCGACATGCTCAAGCGCTACCATCCCGGCCTCGAGCAGACCTTGGTGATGTTGCCGCAGCTGGGGTCGATCGTGCAGGCGATCTCCGCGCCGTACGAAAAAGATCGGATGGCCGCGCTGGACCTCACGCTGGCGATCAACTATCCGGCGCCGTGTCTGACCGGTTTCCGCCCTGCGCCCGAGTGGCGCGCCCCGGCAGACACCAGCATCGCGCCGCTGCGGGAAAACAACTACTGCCGGATCCCGCAAGATTTTCAGGCCAACGCGGTTCGCGGCGCACGCAACCTGCCGTGTATGGACGTGCCCGGTAAGCGGGCGGCGACACCTGCGGACTGCCGCAGCGGAAAGCCCTATGAACCCCTGGGAACCAACCCGTGGTACGGCGACCCCAATCAGATCCTGAACTGCCCCGCCCCCGGAGGCCGCTGCGACCAGGCGGTGAAACCAGGCTTTGTGATCCCGGCGCCGTCGGTCAACAACGGACTGAACCCGTTGCCCGCCAATCGACTCCCACCGGGCGGGATGACACCGCCGCCGAAAAGCGATCCGTTGCAGCGGCCGGGCTCGGGCTCGGTCCAGTGCAACGGGCAGCAACCCAACCCCTGCATCTACGCTCCGGGCGGGCCGCCAGCGGCCGTCTATAGTCCGATGAGTGGCGAGGTGACGGGACCCGACGGTTCTACATACTCCATCAACAACTCACGCAACACAGGAGATGACGGATGGAAGGAGATGCTGGCGCCAGCCGGCTGACCCCGAACGACACGGATAAAGAACCTCCGCTTCTGGAGGTGGCGGACGAGGATTTGAGTCCAGAGGTGACGGACGAGGATTCGGCAGAATCTGAGGTCGAAGCCGACCCGACCAGCACTGCCGAGGCCGGATCCGACCAGGCTGACACGGCGGATGCGGTAGCCGACGAATCCACCCCAGAGGAAGTTGCCGAGGATTCGCTGGAATCCGACGACGACGCCGACCACGAGATCTCCGAGTCAGAAGACTTAGCCGAGGTCCCAGAAGGCGAGGTCGACCCGCGCGGCACCTCGCGTCTGGGCCGGCGTTGGTTCATCGGCATCGCAGCTGCACTTGTGGTGCTGGCCGGCGGACTCGCGGCCGCTGGGTACTTCGTCGCACTGCGCTCGCACCATGACAGCCAGGTCACTGCGGGCCGGGACGCCGCCGCGATCGAAGCCGCAAAGGACTGCGTCGGGGCCACCCAAGCGCCCGACATCGGCGCGATGGCCTCCAGCGCGCAGAAGATCGTCGAGTGCGGCGCCGGAGCCTTCCGGTCGCAGGCGATCCTGTACAGCGGGATGCTTGTCGAGGCTTACCAGGCCGCGAACGCCCATGTCCAGGTGTCTGACCTGCGTGCGGCCGTCGAGCGCAATAACCCTGACGGGTCCGTGGAGATTTTGGTGCCGCTGCGGGTGAAGGTCTCCAACTCCGAGACGCAGAACCAGGAAGCCGGCTACCGCTTGCGGGTGACGATGGTGCTCGACGAGGGTAAATACCGAATTTCCAAGCTCGACCAGGTGGCGAGGTGACGGTGCTGGTCGAAGCGGCCACAGATGGCCAAGCCGCACCGACAGTCGAGGACGAAGCGCCGAACAGGTTGGCGCGCTGGCATATTCGCGCTGCTGCGCTGGTGGTCGACCTGCTGCCCGGTGCCGTCGTGGTGGTGACGATGGCGCTGGTCTGGCTTACGGCGACGCCGCGGAGTCTCTGGTGGTGGGCGTCGTTGTCGCTCCTGGTGTTCGTGACGCTGGCGACCTTGGTCAACCGTGCGGTATTACCGGTGACCATCGGGTGGAGCCTGGGTCGAGCACTGCTCGGGATCGAGGTCGTGCGACGAGACGGCGTCGCCGTCGGAGTCGGGCGGTTGATGTTGCGGGAACTCGCACATCTGCTCGACACGCTCTCGGTGTTCGTGGGATGGCTTTGGCCGCTGTGGGATTCGCGACGGCGCACCTTCGCCGACCTGCTGCTGGGTACCGAAGCGCGTTGTGTGGCAGACGATCGGCGACCCGCAGACATCCGGCGACACGCGGCGACGGTCGCGGGGGTGGCCGTGCTGCTGTGCGTCGCAGGCGCAGCGGTCAGTCTCTTCGCGATCTACCTGCCCGATCGGGACTCCAATCAGACCCGCGGCGCATTGAACGCGCAAGGACCCAAGATCGTCGTCGAAATGCTCACCTACGACCCGAAATCGCTGCAGCAAGACTTCGAGCACGCCCGCTCGCTGACCACCGACAAGTATCGACCGGAGTTGGTCAAGCAGCAGGAGTCGGTGGTAAAGGGGCATCCGGCGGTCAACGAGTACTGGGTGACCGACAGCACGGTGCTGTCGGCAACAGGGGACACCGGCACGATGCTGCTGTTCATGCAGGGCCACCGCGGGGGCGGCGAGGAACAACGGTTCATCACCGCCACGGTTCGGGTTTCGTTCGTCAAAGGTAAAGGCGGCCAGTGGCTGGTCGACAACC
>CBAAAS010000133.1:0-7154 GCA_964658855.1 uncultured Mycobacterium sp. | reverse complement strand
TTCTCCGAGAATCTGCGGAACCGCGAAGCGCCCGTCGACGGCTTCGGGCGCCGCGGCGAGCGCCTCTTTCTGGGTCAGGCATGGCACGACCTGGTCCGGGCGGGTGACGTTGACGGCTTTGAGCGGGTTGTCCGTCGGTTCGACGCCGGTGACGTCCACGGCCTGGATCTGACCGACGTGGGTCAGGATGGCGTCGAGTTGACCGGCGTAGCTGTCCAGCTCGTCGTCGGTCAACGCCAGCCGAGCCAGCTTGGCCAGATGGGCTACCTCGTCGCGGGAGATCTGGGACACGGCTGAAAAGCCTAGCCGGATGACGATGCGGCCCGCGCGGCGGCGAGGGGGCGAACACGGCCTCCGGCCCTAGCCCCCGCCGATATGCCAAGGGCGCGCGGCTGTGGAACAGTGGCCGCGTGTCGTCGTATCTGCTGCGAGTTCAGCTCGCCGATCGACCGGGAAGCCTCGGCTCGCTGGCCGTGGCCCTGGGTTCGGTCGGCGCCGACATCCTTTCGCTGGATGTCGTAGAGCGCGGACCCGACTACGCCATCGACGATCTCGTGGTCGAACTACCAGCCGGAGGCATGCCGGACACACTGATCACCGCGGCCGAAGCGCTGCACGGCGTGCGGGTGGACAGTCTGCGACCACACACCGGGCTGTTGGATGCGCATCGCGAGTTGGCGCTCATCGACCATGTCGCCGCCGCGGGCAACACCAGCGCCAAGATGCAGGTGCTGGTCGACGAGGCGCCGCAGGTGCTGCGGGTCAACTGGTGCGCGGTGCTGAGCAAGTCCGACGACGAGTTCGAGCGCGTTGCCGGAAGTCCCGGCGCGCCGGAGACGCGACTGACCGCCGCACCGTGGATGCCCATCGAGCACGCCATCGCGCTGGACGCCACCGAGGATTGGGTGCCGCAGGTCTGGCGAGACCTCGACACCACGTTGATCGCGGCTCCCCTCGGCACTCCGAACATCTCGGTGGTGCTCGGCAGGCCTGGAGGGCCGGCCTTCCGGCCGTCGGAGGTGGCCCGGCTCGGGTACCTGGCCGGCATCGTCGCGACCCTGCTGCATTGAGGATTCCGGCAAACGGGGTATTCATGCAGGTGTGAGCCCGCTATCCGACGCCCAGATCGCAGCACTGTCCCCAGCTGACCGGCGAAAATTGATCCAACGCCTCGAGCGTCCGCTCTCCGAGCTCCTGCCCGTCGCCCAGGCGCACCGGATCCGGTGGGGTTGGCTGGGGATCATGACCGGCGGCACGTTGGTGCTGATTCCCTGGATCGTTTATTTGGCTTTCGCGCTGCCCGATGACTACCTGGTGCACGACTGGACGGCGACCTGGGTCGGATTCGACCTGCTACTGCTTGGCCTGATGGCGGCGACCGTCGTGTTCGGGATGCTGCGACGACAGGTGATGCTGCTGACCGCGTTCGCGACCGGCGTGCTGTTGATCTGCGATGCGTGGTTCGACCTGATGACGGCCGGCGCCAACGACTTTCGGATCGCGATCCTGACCGCGGCGCTGGGCGATCTCCCGCTGGCCGCCATCCTGATCACCGGCGCGCTCCGACTGATCAGGTTCACCGTGATTCGGATGTGGCTGCTGGAGCCCAAGACCCCGCTGTGGCAGTTGCCGCTACTCCCCTGATTCAGAAGGTCCGTCTGCCAACAGCTTTCGGAATCCATCCTCGTCGAGGACGGGCACTCCGAGTTCTACTGCCTTGTCGTATTTCGAGCCGGGGGAATCGCCGGCGACCACATAGTCGGTCTTCTTCGACACCGAACCGGCGGCTTTGCCGCCGCGCGTCAGGATCGCCTCTTTGGCGTCGTCGCGCGAGAAACCGGGCAGCGACCCGGTGACCACGATCGTCACACCCTCCAGCGTGCGCGGCACGCTGGCGTCGCGCTCGTCGGCCATCCGCACCTCGGCGGATCGCCACTTGTCGACGATCTGGCAATGCCAGTCAACGGTGAACCACTCGGTCACCGCGTCGGCGATGGTTGGGCCGACGCCCTCGACCGCGGCGAGTTGTTCTGTCGACGCCGATGTGATCGCATCCAGGCTGCCGAACTCGGTGGCCAATGCCCGCGCCGCTGTCGGCCCGACATGCCGGATCGACAACGCCACCAAGACCCGCCACAGCGGCTGCTTCTTGGCGGTGTCCAAGTTGGCCAGCAGGCGTTTGCCGTTGGCGGACAACGTGCCGGCTTTGGTGGTGAACAACTCGGTGCGCAACAACTCGTCTTCGGTGAGGCTGAACAGATCGCCCTCGTCGTCGATCACCTGTGCTTTCAGCAGGGCGCTCGCCGCCTCGTAGCCGAGCCCCTCGATGTCGAACGCCCCGCGCCCGGCGACGTGGAACACCCGCTCCCGCAGCTGCGCGGGGCAGGAACGGGAATTGGGACAACGAATGTCGGCGTCGCCCTCCTTCGCCGGCGCCAACGTCGTGCCGCATTCGGGACACGTTGTGGGCATGACGAATTCACGCTCTGAGCCGTCACGAAGATCGACGACCGGACCGAGTACTTCGGGGATCACGTCGCCGGCCTTGCGGATGACGACCGTGTCGCCGATCAGCACGCCTTTGCGTTTGACCTCGGCGGCGTTGTGCAAGGTAGCCAGGCCCACCGTCGATCCGGAGACGGTGACCGGCGTCATGAAAGCAAACGGCGTCACCCGTCCGGTTCGGCCGACGTTGACCCGGATGTCGAGCAATTCGGTCTGAACTTCCTGCGGCGGGTATTTGTAGGCGATCGCCCATCGCGGCGCGCGCGAGGTGGAGCCAAGCCTGCGCTGCAGCGTCACGTCGTCGACTTTGACCACCACGCCGTCGATTTCGTGATCCACGTCGTGTCGGTGCTCGCCCCAGTAGGCGATCCGCTCGAGGGCGCCGGCTGCGTTCTCCACCCGGGTGGTGTGGTCGGAGACCGGCAGTCCCCAAGCGGCCAGCGCCAGGTAGGCGTCGTGCAGGGTGTCCGGCCGGTAGCCTTCCACCTGCCCCAGCCCGTGGCAGATCATCCGGAGTTTGCGACGGGCGGTGACGGCCGGATCCTTCTGCCGCAGCGAGCCCGCCGCGCTGTTTCGGGGGTTGGCGAACGGCGTCTTGCCGTCCTCGACGAGGGCGGCATTGAGCGCCTCGAAATCGGCGAGCCGGAAGAACACCTCGCCGCGCACCTCGAGCACGTCGGGCACGGGATGGTCGTCGCTGGGAGTCAGCCGCTCGGGGACGTCGTCGATGCTGCGGGCGTTGAGCGTGACGTCTTCACCGGTGCGTCCGTCGCCACGGGTCGCGGCCCGAACCAGGCGGCCGTTGCGGTAGACCAAAGCCAAAGCGACGCCGTCGATTTTGAGTTCACACAGATACGGCACGTCTGCGCCCACTTCGCCTCGAACACGACCGGACCACAGGTCGAATTCCTCGGAGCTGAAGACGTTGTCCAGCGACAGCATCCGCTCCAGATGATCGGCAGAGGTGAAATCCGTGGCGAAGCCGGCGCCGCCGACGAGCTGGGTCGGTGAATCCGGTGTACGCAACTCGGGATGCTCATCTTCGAGTGCGGTCAGGCGGCGAAGCAGGCTGTCGAAGTCCGCGTCGGAGATGACCGGCGCGTCGCGGACGTAGTAGCGAAACTGGTGTCCACGTACCTCGTCGGCCAGTTCGCCCCACGAACGACGTACCTCGGGCCCAATGGGATCAGCCTCTGGTGAACTCACCTTGGCAGGCTATCGGAGGTCGCCGACAGCCCAGGAACGATTAGTCGCGGTAGAGCTCCGGGAAGTCCGCCTTCAGCGCACCCAGCTTGGGCAGGTCGTTGGCGACGATGTACGGGCTGTTCGGGTGCAGGCTGAGGTAGTTCTGGTGGTAATCCTCGGCGGGGTAGAAATTCGCCCCCGGCGTCACGGTGGTGACGATCGGCGCCGGAAACGCGCCCGCTTGGTTCAGCTGCGCGATGTAGGCGTTGGCGATCTTCTGCTGGCTGTCGTTTTGGGCGAAGACCACCGAACGGTAGGAGGAGCCGACGTCGGGACCCTGGTAGTTGAGTTCGGTCGGATCCTGCACGACGCCGAAAAATACCCGCAGCAGCTGACCGTAGGTGATCTGACTCGGGTCGTAGGTGATGCGAACCGACTCGGCGTGCCCAGTGGTTTCGGAGCTCACGGTGTCGTAGTTAGCTGTCGCCGCATCGCCGCCCGCGTACCCGGATTGCGCGGCCGTTACCCCTTTGACGTGCTGAAAAACGCCTTGCACACCCCAGAAGCAGCCACCGGCCAAGACCGCGGTCTCGGACTTTGCGCCGCCGCTCGCCGGTTCGTCGACCGTCGGCGCCGGAAGGGCGCTCGGCGGCGTACCACTGGCGGTCGGTATCACGGGGCTTCGGACGAGAAACGCCGCGGCGGCCACCCCGATCACCGCGAGCCAACTCGCCAGCACGACCCGCTGACGCTTAGTTTGTGTTTTCCGATTCATGTTGGAGCCTCTCCCCCTTAGACCGCCAGAGTATCGCGATCTCGCAAACGGTGTTGTGGACGCTAATTTGACCCCGTCGGCTTCAGCAGCGAAAAAAATTCGTGGGAGGGATCGTCCGACCCCGGACGGCCCTGAGGTGTGTCCCGGGTCATCGGATGGCTGATGTCGACCGCGGACGGATCATTGACATGCGCCCAGTCGGTGACGATGCAGCGCCTCAAGAACTTCCATGTGCCGTCGCGCTTTTCATACTTATCCAGATAGCGCCCGCCCACCACGACCTCGGTTTCGCCATCGCGCGCAGCGAACGAGTGTGTCGCGATGCTGTAGATCTCGCCTTCCGCGACGTCGCCACTGATGGCGAAGTTCGTTGTGGTGATGTGGTGTTGCATCGACCGGATGTAGGGCCGGGTTTCGGCGAGGGTGCGCAGGAAGGTATCGACGGAACCCGATGAGAAAGCGCCGTGGCTGTCTTCAGCGTCCTGGTGATAGAGACCGCGAAGTGTCTCCAGGTCGCCGCGATCTACCGCGCGGCAGTATCCGTGCACAAGCTTTCGCAGGGCATATTCATCGAGCATTTCCTGTACATCGGGTGCGGCTGTGGCCATCGTCCAACGCTAACCGCCACAGGTCCCCTGGTTGCTACTTAGACGGCCTCGGGATCGTCGGCGAAGGCCTCGGCAGCGCGACGGATCAGGTCGATAGCGGTGCGGGCCCAGTCCGGACTCGCCGCGGCCAGCCCACATGCCGGGGTGATGCCGATGCGGTCGCGCAACACCGACCGGCCGAAGCCGAGTCGGTCGGTGATGGCCGCCGCACTGGCGGCGACCTCCTCCAGTGCGGGGCGGTGGGCCGGCGAGCTGGACGCCACCACTCCCAACATGACGACCCTCCCCGATTCGACGAATTCCCCGACGGCGTCCAGATCAGCCGCCTGTAACGTGCCGACGTCGACAGCGACGGCGCTGATAGCGCTGTGTTGCAGAACTTTCCATGGAATCGCTGAGCCGCAACTATGCACTGACACCTCTGCACCGGCGGCGGCCGCACAGATGTCGAGCATCGAGGTGGCCAGTGTCTCCTCGATGGCGGCCACCGAGCTCAGCGAGGTCACACCGCCCAGCCGGCCGGCAACCGCGGCGGGCAGGGACGGCTCGTCGAATTGCACCACCACCGGCGTATCGAGTCGGCGGGACACCGACGCCCGGTGCGCGGCGACCCCCTCGGCCAGCGAGGTGGCGATGTCGGTGAACGCACCCAGATCGGTGATCGCCCGGTGCCCGTTGGACAGCTCCAACTGCGCGGCCAACGTGATCGGCCCGGGGGCCTGCACCTTGACCGGTCGCCCGCTGCCGCGTAGCCCCGCGAGCTCCCAGGCCTCGTCCAGCGCGTCGATGTCCTCGGCGAGCAGACTGGCCGACCGTCGCATGACCGCACCGGGCCGGGCCACCAGCCGGTAGCCGCGCGGCACGGTGTCGATGGCGACGTCGATCAGCAGCGCGCCCGCGCGCCCGATGATGTCGGCGCCCACTCCCCTGGCCGGCAACTCGACCAGATGCGCCATCGCAGCACCCAACTCGCCGACGACAACTTCGGCTGCCGGGCGTGCGGCCGTGCCGGGCCATGACCCGATGCCGGTGCCGGTTGCGAAAACGCTCACCGGAGAACCGTATTCGATCGCGTTTTCGGTGCGCGGCGCCAGGGCAGGTCAGTGCGATTACGCTCTGGTCAAGATGACGACGCGACGGCTGATGCTGTGTGCCGCGGCTCTGTTGACCACGGCATGCACCAGGGTGGTGGACGGCACTGTCGCTGCGGAATTCGGCGCTGCCCCTAACCTTTCCGGCGTCGACGTCGAACGGGTATTGCTCGATCAGTCGCGCATGCAGGCGATTACCGGCGGCGACGAGCACCTGACGATCATCCCGTCGATGGATGCCTCGTCCCCGGTAGACATCGACACGTTTGCCCGTACCGCGCCGCCGGAGTGCCGCTTCGTCTACGCCGACACAGCGACCTTTGGGCCGGATATCGAGGCGTTCCACAAGATCACCTTTCAAGACCCCCCGCACGGTGGACTGATCTCGGAAGGCGCCGCGGCCTATCGCGATGCGGACACCGCTCGTCGCGCGTTCGGGGCTTTGGTGACCAAGGTTCGCAGCTGCGCCGACAGCTCGGCGGGGTTGGGCCTGGTGGGCACGTGGGACGCCGACGATCGGTCACTGCAGACCCGGCCCGGCGACTGCGGGCGCGATTACCTGCTCAAGTCGGTGGTGCTCGTCGAGGTCACCTACTGCGGATTCCCGGACTCGGTGTCGACGATCGTGATCTCGAACATCGCCGCCAACCTGCCGGGATAGCCGCGAAGCGTTAGGACGCCGCGGCGATGGTGGCGCTGCCGAGCACCTCGTCGCCGTCTGGGTCGCGGCGATACAGCACCAGCGTCTGGCCCGGCGCCACGCCGCGCAGCGGGGTGCGCAGCCGGACCGCTAAGTCCTCGCCGGCAAGCTGCGCCTGCGCGTCGACCGCCTCGCCGTGCGCGCGCACCTGCACCGCGCAGTCGATCGGTCCGTCGGGGGCGGTACCCGCGGTGAACACCGGCTGGTGACCGGTTAGCTGCCATATCTCCAGGTCAGCTACCGAGCCGACCTGGACGGTGCCCGTCTCGGCATCAATCGCGGTGACGTAG
>CBAAAS010000132.1:0-7186 GCA_964658855.1 uncultured Mycobacterium sp. | reverse complement strand
CGCACCGCCCGTGCCATCGTGTCGACGTCTCCGAATCCCGAGGCCGCCGAATCGGCGGCGGCGCCGAACCTGGTGCTGGACTGCCGAATGCTGATCAGACTTGCCTGCGGGGCGACACCGCTGAAGTCATCGGTGTGGCGGGAATCCGCCGTGGCGGCGATGATCCCAGCCACTGCAGTGCCGTGTCCGTCGCAGTCCTGCGTGCCATCGCCGGTGGACACATAGTCGCCGCCGGGCCGCAATTGCGGTAGCCGCGGGTGCGGTGTGACGCCGGTGTCGATGACGGCGACACGTTGACCCGAACCGCGGGTGAGTTTCCAAACCTGTTGCAAGTCAAGCCCGGCCAGCTGGGTGGCATCGGCTTGACGTTCGAGGGACGGTATCGCGCAGGTCTCCCGCTGCACAGTTGGTCGCGGCGGCCTTGCCGGCGCCGCCTGCGGGAGGCGGCTGGCGTCAACCGCCGGTGGCGACACAGCCCGCGCCGGCACTGCGAGGCACTGCGGCAACGTGGCTACCGCCGCCGCCGTCACGCACCGCCCCACGGCCAATCGAGCTGATCTCACGAAAGATTCACGCTGCGAACCGCGCCGAACAGACCACAGAGCCAAAAAGTCAGCGGTACGACGGTCGTGAAAGCAAGATATTCCAGCACTTCGAGACTTCGGCGCCCGAACGGAGAGCCAGTCGCCGGGAAGCCAACGAAGCCGAGGTACAGCGCGAGCAAACCAAGAGCCGTCGTGAGCACCACGATGTGCAGCGCGTGATGTGGATACCGGACTGCACAAGCGACGAGGGCAGCGTTGAGTGTGACCGCTCCGCAGATGACGGGCGGGATGGCTCGAGCGATGTCTTGGTGTGTGCGCGCCCGCAGCGTCAAGACGCTGCCGACCACAACGGCGAATATGATGCTGGGCAAGGAGGTCCGAAGCAGGGAACTCATGGCTCCCAACGCAGCCGAAGCCGAGAACGCCGCAACCAGACTGGTGAGCCAGCCGTGCGCCCGAATTGCTGCCGTGTGCAATTGATCTGGGCTAACGTTCGGCGTATCAGGTGACAACCGCGCGAGCATGGCCGATATCGGGGGCGACGCTTCGATCATCGCCAACGATGTCGCCGCGAGCCCCGCACCGATCACTGTGAGCGGCTCCGCGGCGATCATCCATACGACGGCTGCCACCAAGCAGGTCATCGCAAAGCATGCCAAAGTTGCGAACAGTGATGCGCGGCAGGCGATCACACGGACTATCGCCGCGGAGGTGGCCGCGGCAGCCGTCGCGAATAGCGCATTGGGAGCACCCGGGCCACCGGGAACGGCAAGCAGTCCGGCAACTGCGGCGAATCCAGTGGCTATCAAGCCCAGCGTCAGACCTGCGCTGCCCGCGCTGAACACGCGACACGCGACGACCGCTGCCAGGAGGGCGAGGAAGCTGATAGCCGCGGCAACGCCGACACATCCCCCGCGGTGTGCCCCATCGGCGTCGAACGCGGATCGGAGCAGCACCGCTGCGCTGACGCCAGCCCAGCAGCTCGCGACGAGAGCGCCGACAAGCTGAGCCGCTTGCTGGTTCCAACGTCGCTCGATTTCGGCGACCACGGCCGATATCGTCTCCGCTGTGTCGTCAGAGCTCGGCGCCACGAAAGCCATCGACGAATGGGTGAGGACTATTGTCGCTCCATCTCGAATCCCCAATTCTTTCAACGTCTTCGATGCATCCAATGCCCTTCCACCCGCGGGGGACAGTTGATACCTCACGGCGATCTCGCCAGGGTCGAAGTCGCTACATTCTCTGAGCACATCGACGATCGCCGGGATCAGAAGTCCGATGGCAACCGTGGCAGACAACACCAGGTCGACGCGGGCGGATTCGGCGTGAATCGCTAACCGCCGCATTCCTGCGGGCGCCGCCATTGTTTGTCGCACGCCGACCTCCATTCGCCGACACGGACGCTAGCCAGTGTGCGGATGCCTCGTATGCGTTGATCCACAGGCGACTTGCCCCTTTTGTCAACCGTGCCTACCGTGCTCAAGGCATGGAGGGCTGGATGCCGGTCGGTGGCGAGGCAACGGTGGAATACGCGGTCCCCGAACGATTGCCGCCGCCCGTCTGCGAGACGCATGACATCGCCGTCGCCACGCCGCAGGAGGTGGGCCACCAGCAGGCGAATCAACTGATTCGCCTGCTGCCGATCGTTACCGCCGTCGCGGCGGTCGGGGCGATGGCAGTGGCCTTCTATGCACGGTCGGCGGTGGCGCGAAATCCGGCCTTCATGATGTTCCCGGTCATGATGCTCATGTCGGCGGTGGCGACGGTGCTATCGGGTGCGGGTCGGCGCCGGAGCGATATCAATGTCCGACGCGCCGACTTTCTCGACCAATTGTCCACTGCGCGAGCCGCCACCCTTGAGGCGGCTGCGGCACAGCACTATTCAATCGCGTGGAGTCATCCCGCACCTGACACACTGTGGACCCTGGTGGGCGGGCGCCGGATGTGGGAGCGGCGTGCGGGGGACGCAGATTTCTGCCAGGTGCGGATCGGCGTAGGACCCCTGCCTCTTTCCGCGCGTTTGGTTGCGCCCGCCGCGGACCCAGTAAGCCGCTTAGACCCGGTGGACGTGGCCGCGCGACAACGCTTTCTGGATACACACTCGACGGTGTCGAGCGCACCGATCGTGATCGCGCTGCGCGAATCGGCGGCCGTGAGCATCGTGGGCGACCCAGGGCGGGCGCGTGCACTTCTGCGCGCCATGATTTGCCAGTTGGCCGTGCTGCACAGTCCGACAACGGTCTTGATTGCCGCCGCTGTGACTGACCGCAACCGACCGAATTGGGAGTGGTTGAAATGGTTGCCGCACAATCGACATCCCCATGCTTTCGACGACCTCGGGCCTTCCAGGATGGTGTACGCATCGCTGGTAGCGATGCATGAAGCGATCGGCGATCTGATAGATCGGTCCAACAGCCCTACTGCCCCGCACCTCGTAATCGTGGTCGACGGTGAACGCGAGAAGCCCGAGTGGGCCGCAAACGGCACTACGCTACTGACCGTCGAACGCCGCGACGACGAACCGGTGATCGTCAGGGCGTCCGGTGAAAACATTGCCGCACTTCCTGATCAACTGAGTCATGCCGCTGCGCTGTTGTGCGCGCAAAGATTGGCGGGCTACCGAGCAGGTCGCGTGGACGCAGCGCCCAGCGAGATGACATGGTCGGATCTCGTCGGCATCGATGATGTCGCTGCGTATTCGCCCGCAACTCAACGGGGCGTCAGAAGTCTGCGGGTTCCGGTCGGCACGGGGGTCACTGGGACGCCGGTCGAGCTAGACATCAACGAGGCCGCTGCTAACGGCATGGGACCGCATGGACTTTGCATCGGAGCCACGGGCTCGGGGAAGTCTGAGTTCCTTCGAACGGTCGCCCTGGGGATGATCGTCGGCCACTCATCCGTAGATCTCAACCTGGTGCTGATCGATTTCAAAGGCGGTGCGACGTTCGCTGGGCTGGAGCCCGCGCCGCACGTAGCAGCTGTCATCACGAACCTGTCCGACAAGGCGGCCCTGGTGGCTCGAATGCGTGACGCACTGATGGGTGAGATGAACCGTCGTCAGGAGGTGCTCCGCGCGGCAGGCAACCTCGACGGGATAGCGGCTTACCAACGCCGGCGACGGATGGACACGCGACTCAGCCCGCTGCCGACTTTGTTCATCATTGTCGACGAGTTCTCCGAATTACTCAGTCAACAGCCGGATTTCGCCGACGTATTCGTCGCGATCGGGCGGCTGGGACGGTCTCTGGGTGTGCATCTGCTGCTGGCGAGTCAACGTCTCGACGAGGGCAGGCTGCGGGGTCTGGAATCGCACCTGTCATATCGGGTCTGCTTGAAAACATTGTCGGTCAACGAGTCGCGGGTAGTGCTCGGCACCTCGGAGGCCTACGAACTGCCCGCGACGCCGGGCGCCGCATACCTGCGGGTGGGCACCGATGCGCCGTTGCGATTCCAGACCGCCTTTGTCTCTGGCCATCTCGCGGAGCGCTGTGCCGCCGACAAAGGTCCATTGCTGCAACGTGATACGAGTTCAGCTGTCCGCCTGTTCACCAGTGAAGTCACCGGGCCAGTCGTGCGTGGACGCAGCGGCGAGGCGGATCGGGGTGCACGCCCCAGTGTGTTGCAGGCGATCATCGGACAGGTATCCGGCCAGGGCCCGCGAGCACACGAGGTATGGCTGCCACCCTTGGGTTCGCCGCCGGCACTGAATACTGTTCTGCGGGATGCCGGACCCGCTGCGGCGTTGATGGCCCCCATCGGCGTCGTCGATCAGCCCTTCGAGCAGCGGCGCACGCCCCTGGTCGTCGATTTGTCGCGAGCTGCGGGCAATGTCGCGATTGTCGGTGCACCTCAGTCGGGCAAGTCGACGGCGCTGCGCACACTTATCACCGCGCTGGCCGTAAGCCACGATCCGAGCATGGTGCAGTTTTATTGTCTCGATTTCGGCGGCGGCGCGTTGGCCTCGCTGCGAGACTGGCCGCACATCGGCTCGGTTGCCGGGCGAGCCGATCCCGAGCGCGTGCGCCGTACCCTCGCCCGACTCGCCACCGTCATCCGTTCGCGCGAGATGCTGTTCCGCGAGTACGGTATCGAATCGATCGAGCACTACCGACAGCTCAAGGCGACGCGGGACCCACTGTGCGACCGGTTCGGCGACATCTTTCTGGTTGTCGATGGGTGGCTGAGCCTGCAACGTGAACTCGACACGGCGGACGCCTCGGTCACGACGCTCGCTGCCGAGGGGCTCTCCTATGGCGTGCATGTCGTGGTATCGGCCTCGCGCTGGGCCCAGATCCGACCGGCGCTCAGAGATCAGATCGGGACCAGGATCGAGTTGCGACTTGGGGACCCGGCAGATTCTGAGTTGAATCGTCGCGGCGCTCAGCAGGTTCCGGAAGGCGAGCCCGGCCGGGGACTGACCCACGAGGGCCTGCAGATGGTCGTCGCATTGCCAAGGCTTGACGGCCGTGATTCCATATCGGGCCTCGCAGAAGCCGGTTCACAGGTGGGGGAGATGCTGCGGCAGCGCCATGCTCGATGGACCGCACCTCCGATCGCCGTTCTGCCGCTGCAGATCGAGCACGACCGCGTGATTGAGCACGTTGGCGCAATCGATACCGGATTCATCATCGGCATTGAAGAAGACGAACTCGAGCCGTTGGCAATCGATTTCACGCATCAGCGACATCTGCTGGTCCTCGGCGAAAGTGAATGCGGCAAAACTTCGACATTGCGGGTCTTATGCCGTGAGCTGCTCAGAACGACGACTGCTGTGCAGCTGTTCATCGTCGACCCGCGCCGCTCGCTGCTCGGCGTTGTCGAGCCTGAGGCCGGGCAGCTTGGCGGTTATGTGGTGTCCGCCGCTGCGGTCGGCGAACTGGTACTGCGACTGACCGAGATCCTGCGCCGGCGGATGCCGCCTGCGAATGCGACGCCGATGCAACTACGTGGCAGGTCGTGGTGGTCGGGTCCGGAAATCTACGTCGTGATTGATGATTACGACCTGCTCGCCGCGACTGGTGGTAACCCGCTGGCGCCGTTGGTGGAGATGCTTCCGTACTGCCGGGACCTGGGACTGCATCTTGTGGTGGCGCGCAGCACCAGCGGTGCCGCCCGAGCCATGTTCGAGCCATTGCTGGCCGGACTCCGCGATGCCGGTTGCATGACATTGCTGATGAGCGCCAGCCCAGAAGAGGGATTGACTGTGGGGGCGGTGCGACCGTCGCAGCTGCCGCCCGGGCGCGGTGTGCTGATCACTCGTCGCGGCGACCCGCAGCTGATCCAGGTCGGTTGGATACCAGCACCGTGAGGTCGCACCTCATCGAGGTCGGACCAAACTCAGTGCGTCGATTATGTTGCGGTG
The DNA here is from genome assembly GCA_964658855.1 of uncultured Mycobacterium sp. Taxonomy (GTDB): domain Bacteria; phylum Actinomycetota; class Actinomycetes; order Mycobacteriales; family Mycobacteriaceae; genus Mycobacterium. Next base: position 1,279 of record CBAAAS010000132.1, on the reverse strand, counting down.
GAGGCACAGTCGCCGATGCAGAGGCAGAACGAACCGCTTTCGAGACCATTGACGATCGCGTTGCGTTGTTCGACCTTCAACCCATCGCAGTTGCCTCCCTATGGGAGGACGTCCTGGGTTCGGTCGACTGCGGTACTTCCGGGCATGTGACGGTCGTTCACCCGTCCTGGTGGTCACCGGCGCGCGTCGGAGTCGTCAGCGCCGCCGCCCGGAGTTTGGTTGGCATCGGCGAGATTCGGCCACGGTCGTGGCTGGTTACGCAAGCTGCTCCAGCCAACTCTGAGCTTGACACCCTGGTCGTGGAAATCGCTGACCAGTTCGTCGTTGTCACCGGCGCCGCAATTGCCACCGAGACACGTCGCCGAGATCAGCTCGAGGTCGCCGAGGCAGTCGCAAATTCGGTCCTGACGATGGCCTCGGACGCTACGAAGACCGTCGTCATCGATGCACCGGCAGCGGTGCACGGCGCCGGGACCCTGGCCGCGTCCATCGCCGAAAGATTAAGTGGCTCTTGCGGAATGAGCGTCGTGCTAGTCGACGACATTCGAATGAGGAGATTGGCCGGCGAGCTCAAGTCGAGGGATCGGCGACGTCTCGATACCGATCCCCATGCATCTGCGGTAATGAGTCGCAGTCGACGGGCGCTGAAAATACTGGTGCTTGCCATCGGATTCGTCATCAGTGTTGTTGTTTTGCAACGTAATACCAGACTGCACGCGCGTGGTCAGATGCAGACGACTCTCGCAGTGGAAGGGCACGTTGCGCTGGAGGTTCCCGCTCAATGGCCGATGCGACGTGTCGTCACAGGTCCGGGTTCCGCCCGGTTGCAGATCACATCGCCGACAGATCCCGAGGTGGCGCTGCATGTGACCCAATCGAGGGTCGCGTTGTCGAGTTTGGATGCGACGGCGGAGTTTCTGAAGAGCGCGATAGATGAGGCGCCCGCCGGCATATTTGCCGACTTCAACCCCTCAGACCACAGTGCAGGACGTCCGGCAGTGACTTATCGAGAGGTTCGGACCGGACATGACATCCGCTGGACGGTTTGGGTCGACAAAGCCGTCCGGGTCAGCATCGGCTGCCAAAGCGGCAGCGGTCACCGCGACGCCGTACGCCAGGTCTGTGACTTGGCAGTCCGATCGGCCCGGGTCTTGGACTGAAAGTGGTGGGAACCAGATCGCGCAGGCGCGAGTCTTACTTGTTGTGAGCGCGGGTGTGGCCGCGGTTATCGGCGGGAAGAGGAACCAGTGAGCGCACCGGTTGGCAATGCACTCAGCAC
>CBAAAS010000131.1:0-7215 GCA_964658855.1 uncultured Mycobacterium sp. | reverse complement strand
AGAACATGGAGATCGGCCACAACGTCATGCACGGCCAGTGGGACTGGATGAACGATCCCGAGATCCACTCCTCGTCGTGGGAGTGGGACATGATGGGGTCCTCCAAGCACTGGCGCTACACCCACAACTTCGTGCACCACAAGTACACCAACATCCTCGGCATGGACGACGACGTCGGCTACGGCCTGCTGCGGGTGACCCGCGACCATCCGTGGAAGCGCTTCAACCTGTTCAACGTGTTCTACAACGCGATGCTCGCGCTCGGATTCGAGTGGGGTGTCGGCCTGCAGCACGTGGAGATCGGCAAGATCGTCATGAAGCGGATGGACGACGAAGACGCCGGCGAGCGCGTCCAAGAGTTCTTCCGCAAGGCCGCCCATCAGGTGGGCAAGGACTACGTCGCGTTCCCGGCGCTGACGTCGCTGTCACCCGGCGCATCGTTCACGTCGACGCTGAAGGCCAACGTGCTGGCCAACATCGTCCGCAACGTCTGGGCCAACGCGGTGATCTTCTGCGGCCATTTCCCCGACGGTGCCGAGAAATTCACCAAGACGGACATGATCGGCGAGTCGAAGGGTCACTGGTACCTGCGCCAGATGCTGGGCAGCGCCAACTTCGAAGGCGGCCCGGTGTTGCGGTTCATGAGCGGCAACCTGTGCCACCAGATCGAGCACCATTTGTACCCGGACCTGCCGAGCAATCGGCTGCACGAGATTTCCGTGCGGGTGCGCCAGGTGTGCGACAAGTACGACTTGCCTTACACCACAGGCTCTTTCCTGGTGCAGTACGGCAAGACCTGGCGGACGATCGCCAAGCTGTCGCTGCCGGACAAGTACCTGCGCGACACCGCCGACAATGCGCCCGAGACACGCAGCGAGTCGATGTTCGCCGACTTGGAGCCTGGTTTCGCCGGTACCGATCCCTCGACCGGGCGTCGCCGCGGCCTGCGGACCGCGATCGCCACCGTGCGGGGCTGGCGGCGTAGCAAGCGGGTCGCTGTTAATGGGCAAACGCCCGGACGGGATGACCTGGCGGCCTAGACTCGACGCGGTGGACAGGGCCGACATTGTCACCGCGCATCCGATTGTCGACGCTGTGCTGGACCGGCATCGCGATGCGTTAGGCGGCGACCGGCCGGCGTACGGCAATCATGTCTACCGCTGCATCACGTATCATCAGCTGCTGCTTGGCTTTTCGATACCCGACGTCGCGGCGCTGGCCTGGGCGACCCATGACTTGGGCATCTGGACCGCCGGCACTCTGGACTATCTGGCGCCGTCGGCCGACCTCGCCGCGGCCTACGCGGGCGAATTCGGGATCGACGACGTCGATCAGTTACGCGCGCTGGTCACCGAACACCACCGGCTACGTCCGGTCGAGGATCGCGTCACTGAGACGTTTCGCCAAGCCGACCTGATCGACGTCAGTCGTGGTGTACTGCGCCGGGGGATCGGGCGATCGGCGGTTCGGGCGGCCGTAGACGCGTTGCCGTACAACGGCTTTCATGGTTTCCTGGCCAAGGGGCTGACCGGCTACGCCGTGCGGCATCCGCTGCGCCCGCTGCCGATGATGCGCTGGTGAATCCGGCTCAGGCCTGGTCGGCGATAGAGACCAGCCGCTGCAGTGCCGCCAGCTGTTGGGCGTGATCACCGTCCAGCTTCGCCAACAGCGTGGTGATGCCGGCGGCTCGGTAGCGATCGATGCGCTCGGCGATAATATCTTCTGTGCCAAGTAGATTCGTCAGGCGGCCGAGGTCCAGCGGCACGTTGCGGCGAGCCTCGTCCTGTTTGCCGGCCTGCCATAGCTCGACGACCGTTGCGACCTCGTCGCCGTAACCCAGCCGGCTGAACGCGTCGTTGTAGAAGTTCTGCCCACCGACACCCATGGCGCCGATGGTGAAGGCGTATCCATCGGCGTGCCGGCGGGCGGCCGCGTCGCTCGAGGCCTGGTCGTCGTGGAACTCGAGCGCGACGGGCGCGACCAGGTCTAGCTGATCGAGGGTGCGCCCGGCCCGCTCGGCACCGTCACGCATCGGCCCGAGGAACACCTCGGCCGCCTCGGGGATGAACGCGTTGCCCAACCAGCCGTCAGCCGTCTCGCCGGTCAATTCCAGGTTCCGCGGCCCCATCGCTGCCACGTACACCGGGACATGGACGCCGGGACGAACCAGCGGCTTGAGCGCCGAGCCGCGGCTGTCGGGCAGCGGCAACGGATAGATCTCCCCGGCGTGCTCGAGGCGCTCGCCGCGGCTGACCATGCGGATGATCTCGATGGTCTCCCGGGTGGTTTGCACCGGCTTGCGAAAGCGGACGCCGTGCCAGCCCTCCATAACCCGCGGCCCCGACGTGCCGACGCCCAAGATGAATCGCCCCGCCGACAGCTCCTGCAGGCTCAGCGCCGACGTTGCAAGCAACGCCGGAGTGCGCGAACCCAGTTGCACAACAAAGGTTCCGAGCTGCACCGACGACGTCTTGGCGGCCAGATAAGCCAGACCGGTCAGCGCGTCATAGCCCCACACCTCCGGAACCCACAGCGACGCGACACCGATCCCTTCGGCCGCGACGGCGAACTCGGCGGCGCCTGGCAAACGGGGTTCTATCATTGCGCCGACCTTCATGGCTGGCATGCTAGCCACCATGCGGTACCGCGACCAACCCACCATCGAAGTGACTCAGCGGGTTCGGTGTGACCTCTCCACGGCATGGCGCCTGATCACCGACATCAATTTGCCGACGCATTGCTCATCAGAGCTGCAGGGCGTCGATTGGCTCGACGGGGCCACCGGCGTCCAAATCGGCGCCCGTTTCCACGGACGCAGCAAGCACGAGGCGTTCGGGGACTGGTCGACGGTCTGCCAGGTCGTCGAGCTCGAGGACCAACGGCGCTGGGTCTACGACGTGGTTGGGCCCGACGGCACGAGCGCGACGTGGGCGTTCGAGGTCGAACCGGCCAGCGATGGCGTGCTGATCCGGCAGTGGGGCCGGATGGGCCCCGGGCCATCCGGCCTGACCCCGGCAATCGTGGCGATGCCGGACAAGGAGGCCCGGATCGTCGCCAATCGGCTGTCCGAATGGCAGAAGAACATGCAGGCCAACCTGGAGTGGGTCCGGTCGCAGGTCGAGACCTGACCTTCAGCCCTCGCGCAGCGCCGCCAGCAGCCGGCGTGCCGCCTCGACGCGCCGGACCACCGGCCCGGTGAGGGTGTCAAGCGCGCATTCGGGATCGGCCGGAGGCCCTAGGTGCCCGCAGCCGCGTGGGCAGTCTTCGATCTTTTCGGCGAGGTCGGAGAATGCCAGCATCACGTCGTCGGGCTTGATATGGGCCAGCCCGAACGAGCGGATGCCCGGGGTGTCGATCACCCAGCCGCTGGGCTTGAACGGTAGCGCCACCGACTGCGTGGACGTGTGCCGGCCGCGGCCGATATCGGTCACCTCGCCGACTGCTCGATGTGCTTCAGGGACAAGGCGATTGACCAATGTCGACTTGCCGACGCCGGAATGGCCGAGCAGCACGGTGATCTTGCCGTCGAGCAGGTGTGTCACCGCGTCCAGCGGGTCGTTACGGCCCGCGGTGATCACGGTGAGATCGAGGTCGGCGTATTGCTCGGCGAACGGGGCGGCGGGCGCGAGGTCGGTCTTGGTCAGGCACAGGATCGGGGACAGACCGCCGGCGTAGGCCGCGATGAGGGTCCGGTCGACGAGTCCGGTGCGCGGCGGCGGGTCGGCCAGCGCCACCACGATCAACAGCTGATCGGCGTTGGCGACGACCACCCGCTCCGTCGGGTCGGTGTCATCTGCGGTGCGCCGCAACAGAGTTCGCCGCGGGCGGCGCCGCACGATGCGGGCCAGCGTGTCGGTGCGGCCGGACAGATCGCCGACGATGTCGACATCATCGCCGACCACGATCGGCGTGCGGCCCAGCTCCCGGGCCCGCATCGCGGTGACATGGCGATCGATGTCTCCGCCGAGCACGCAGCCCCAGCGGCCGCGGTCGACACTGACCACCATGGCCTGCTCCGCGTCGGCGTGCTCCGGGCGGGTTTTGGTCCGTGGGCGCGAACCCTTTACGGAGCGGAATTTGCTGTCGGACTCGTCGTAGTCGCCCGGCTTCAAGCTAGGAGCTCCGCAGCATGCCGGCCCACATCGCCGGGAAATTCGGCAGCGTCTTGGCGGTGGTCTCGATGTCGTCTACCTCGACGCCGTCGACCCGCAGACCGATGATCGCGCCCGCCGTCGCCATCCGGTGATCGGCGTAGGACTGCCAGGTGCCGGGCCGCAGTGGCACTGCGGTGATCTCGAGCCCGTCGGCGGTTTCGCGGCAGTCGCCGCCGAGCCGGTTGATCTCGGTGGACAGCGCTGCCAGCCGGTCTGTCTCGTGGCCACGCAGATGGGCGACGCCGGAAAGCCGCGATACCGACCCCGGCGCGGCCAGTGCGGCAAGCGCCGCCACCGACGGGGTGAGCTCGCCGACATCACGCAGGTTGACGTCGAAGCCCGGGTAGGACTGCGGGCCTTGCACTTCCAGGTACGAATCATACTGATTTACAAAGCAATTCAGTTGACCGAGGATGCGCAGGATGGTGTCGGCGGGCTGGATGCTGGCTGCCGGCCAGCCGGTGATGCGGACCCTACCCGCGCTGACCGCCGCCGCGGCGATGAAGGGGACGGCGTTGGACAGGTCCGGTTCGATGTGCCAGTGCCGCGCCGCGACGGCTCCCGGCCGCACGGTCCAGCGGTTGGTGCTCGCATCGTCGACCTCCACGCCGGCCTGGCGCAGCATCGCCACCGTCATCGCGATGTGCGGCGCCGACGGCAGCGATGGACCCACGTGATGCACGGCCAGGCCTTCGGTGAACGACGGACCGGCGAGCAGCAGTCCCGAGACGAACTGCGACGAGGCTGACGCATCAATGTCGACCGCCCCGCCGGTAACCTTTCCGGCGCCGCGCACCCGGAACGGCAGCCTGTCGCCGTCGATGTCGACGCCCACACCGCGCAGCGCATTCAGCAGTGGCGCGATCGGCCTGACCCGGGCTTGCTCGTCGCCGTCGAACGTCACCTCAGTGAGCCCGAGCGCGGCCAGTGGCGGGACGAACCGCAACACCGTCCCGGCCAGGCCGCAGTCGATGTGAGCATCGGCCGGCGGAGCGATCTCCCCGCTAACCGCGAGTTCGTCGGCCGGTCCGTCGATCCGCAGGCCCAGTGCTTCCAGCGCCCCGATCATCAGGTCGGTGTCGCGGCTGCGCAGCGCTCCGCTGATGGTCGAGGCGCCGCCGCCGGCCGCTGCCAGAGCCGCCAACACCAGCGCCCGGTTGGTCTGAGATTTCGAGCCGGGCACCGTCACCGTCGCCTGTACCGGCCGCGAGGTGGAGGGGGCGGGCCAGTTGCTCACGTGCTCCATCATTGCTCACCGGCGATCGCAAGCGCGGCGAAGCCGGGCGCGGCGGGTCGCCGCTATGCAGCCCCGCGGGCACCATGGAGATATGTGCGGACGTTTCGCGGTGACGACAGACCCGGCGGTGCTGGCCGAGAAGATCGAGGCGATCAACGAAGCCCGCTCGGCGGAGTCGGCCGGACCGAACTACAACGTGGCGCCCACCACCACCATCACCACCGTGGTCCGCCGTCACGACGAACCCGACGACGAACCCACCCGGCGAGTCCGGTCGATGCGCTGGGGGTTGATCCCGCCGTGGGCAAAGGCCGGGTCTGACGGTGCCCCGGAGTCCAAAGGACCGCTGCTGATCAACGCCCGAGCGGAGAAGGTCACCACCTCGCCGGCCTTTCGGTCCAGCGCCAAATCCAAGCGCTGCCTGGTGCCGATGGACGGCTACTACGAGTGGCAAGCGAATGCCGACGCCGGCGCCGGCAAGAAAGCCCGCAAGACGCCGTTCTTCCTGCACCGCGCCGACGGCGAACTGCTGTTCATGGCGGGGCTGTGGTCGGTGTGGAAGTCAGAGAAAGATGCGACACCGTTGCTGAGTTGCACGATCATCACCACCGACGCCGTCGGCGAACTCGCCGGGATCCACGACCGGATGCCCCTGATCGTGCCCGAGGGTGACTGGGACCGCTGGCTGGATCCCGACGCCCCGGCCGACGTCGATTTCCTGGCCACCCCGCCGAGCATCGACGGCATCGAGATGCGTGAGATCTCGACGCTGGTCAACAGCGTCCGCAACAACGGGCCCGAACTCCTGCGACCGGCCGAGCCGCAGCCCGAACAGGCCACGCTGCTGTAAGTCAGGCCGCGCCCGGTTCTTCGTCGGGCGCGAGAAGCCTCTCGGGATGGTGGAAGGTGTTCACCCGCGGTTGTCCGTAGTCCAGATGCGGCGGCGGTATCCACTCGGTGTCGCCTCGGGCGTTCTTGCGTGTGGTCCAACCCTTTTCGGCGAGTCGGTTGTCGGGCCCACAGGCCAGCGCCATCTCGCGGGCGTCGGTTCGGCGAGTCGCCGCCCAACCCTTGGTGTGATGCGCCTGAGTCCAATATCCGGGCGCGGTGCAGCCCGGCCTTGTGCAGCCACGATCCCTGGCGTGCAATATGATTCGTTGCGCCGGAGAGGCCAGCCGCTTGCCGTGGTAAAGGGACAGCGGTTTGCCCTCGTCGAAGATGGCGAGGTAGTGATGAGCGTGACCGGCCAGCCGGACGAGGTCGCTCATGGGCAACCAGCTGCCGCCCGCGGCCCGTCCGCGTCCGGCTGCGGACGCCAATTCTTTCAACGTGGTCGTCACCACGATTGTGGTGGGCAGCCCGTTGTGCTGGCCGAGCTTCCCGGACATCAACAGACCACGCATTCCTGCGAGCAGAGCGTCGTGATTGCGTTGGGCCTCGGAGCGGGTGTCGCGTCGGCCGGCGTCTTCGGACGGGTCGTTGTCGACAACGGGAGTGGCGTCGTCGAGGTTGCACATCCCGGGTGCGGCAAGCTTGGCCAGCACCGCGTCGAATGTGGCTCGCAACTCGGGATTCAGGTAGCCCTTAATGCGAGACATGCCATCAAGCTGCTGGCGGCCGATGACGACGCCGCGACGTCGGGCGCGATCCGCGTCGGTGAAGTTGCCGTCCGGATTCAGGCAATCCATCAAGACCTGCGCGTACTTCGCAACCTCGTCGGGGCGATACTCCGTGGCCTTTTCCGCTAAGTCGGCTTCGGCGGCCTGCCGGGTCAACGGATCTACGCCATCGGGCAGGCGACGAAAGAAGCTGCGAATCACCGCG